>NZ_WKZE01000005.1:0-101133 GCF_009678315.1 Finegoldia sp. BIOML-A2 | reverse complement strand
AAAAAATCTTACCATAAAATCAGGTATCAAAGTGACGAATTATGTAAAGAAAATAAGCTTTCAGTCATTGATGAATATTATGAAGCTTACAAAAGAAAATATAAAACTGCAGGTAAATCTTGGTACGAATATGACCTAAACAAGAAAGGAAATTCTTGGAAGTCTAAACTACAATTTGATATAGACAGAATGATTAATAAGTCTAACTCGTGGGAAGAATTTTTAGAAAATATGAAATCTCTTGATTATGAAATTAAGTTTGGTAAACACATTGCTTTTCGCCATAAAGACAAACAAAAATTTACAAGAGCAAAGACTATCAGAGAAGATTATACCTAGGAAAATTTAAAAGATTAAATTACATAAAATCAAGCTATTAAAATCTCACCTGTCAAAAAACGAATCTAAAATGTTATCAATATGAATACCAATGTCAAAGTGAAAGAAATCAAAGGCTATTAATATTGGCCAACAAAACATAACCTAAATGCAATGGCTGAGTCAGTTATTTTCATAATAGAACAAGGCATTAACACTGTCAAATAGCTTGATGAATACATCAAGAAAAGTGCTGAATAAAGACAGAACTTACAAGATAAAATCAAAGAAATTGATAAGAATATGCAGCTACTTTCTAATACGATGGAACAAATTCATACTTTTAAAAAATATCTAGCCTACTACAAAGAATATAAAGCAAAACCACCAGATAAGGCATTTTATGAGGAATATAAATTCCAAATTGTTCTATACGAAACTGCCATTTCAGAGCTTAAAAAATCCCATTCTAAGCTGCCAAATTCAAAAGATATTTTGACTAAACTTGATAAATTGCAAGAAAAAAAGAATACCCTTATGCAATGGTACTCTTCTACAAAAACTGCTATGGATGAGCTTTGTCAAATACGAAAGAACTATGGAATTTACATGTGCGGGAAGATGGAGATATAGACTATTAAATCTGCCTATTGCTTTAATAGAAATTTATGAACAGCTTCTAATGTAAATGTGTATGATAAAATTGACAAAAATATTACTATAATGCTAAGGAACATAACTGATTCAAATTGTTTTGTTTTAGCAATGAAACGACGTACTGATTGTATCGGTTTTTTCTTTTTTCTATCAATATAAACACTTATTACTCTAAGCAATAATATATAAGATATTAACTGTTGTATGACTCCTATAAATACGCCAAAAATTTTATATACCGATGCAAAAAGATTTCTTCCATCTGTTATTGTTGCACTCATTGTTTTCGCCATTTCTTTAAGATTAAGTCCATAATATAAGGTCAATGCAGAAACAACTATTGAAACTGCGATGAATTTAACTGTAATTTTTTGAACTTCTTGACTAATAGATATAACAAATAAAAATAATATGCATATCATCAGTGGAATAAGTCCAAACCACTTTAAAAACAAAGAAATATAATCTACATATTCTTTGAAAAAACTAACTACTATAGAAGCTACAAACAATCCTGCAATGAATAGCAAAAAAACATCATTGTCATTAGAATTTTCACTTCTAACACTTTCAGCTCGTCTTATTGTAGTGTAACGATAATCTGGAGATTCAATAAAAGTGGTTTTAGTAGATATTTCTATCTTCGTATTAAACAATTTTAATATGATATTTTTAATTTTAGAAGATAAAAATTTAATTTTGTTAACAAGTTTTATTATAAGTAAAATTAAAAATGATACTATTAGTCCCTTGATAATATCTTCAGGTATTGCTTTTACCAATCCCCATAACCAATATATAATTGTATCAAGCATAGTCATCACTCCCCCTAATCCTTTTCTAATATCATATCTAATAATTTATATCCTAATGCAGTAATACTAATTTTTTTAATGCATCCATTAGTTTGAATCGTTATGTTACCAAAATGCATTGCTGTTATTTCTTGATGGAATCCTTCGCAACAATATAATCTAAATAAATTAAGCATTGCCAATTCATATTCTTCTTTAGACAAACAAAGATGTTCTCGTACAACATTGCCATATACGTAAAAATTTTTGTTATACCTATGATTATTTCTATCTAAACTGGTATGAATCGCTGATAAAATACGAATTTCATTTTTAGATAGATTTTTTAATATCTCTATATACATCATTGCTATGTCTGTACGATTTTCAGAAAACTGCCAATTAGAAAGAAGATTATCCCACAAATCTTGCACTTCATCCTCTTCTTCCATAAAAGCATTACCTAATATTTCAAATAAATATTTTGGTGGCAATGGTATTTCTTTGCCAATTGAACTTCTTTTCGTTTTTTTTCTGCTCATACTTGTCAAAAAACTTTACAGAATTATTCCATCTGTAATAATTCATTTTATCTAATAAAGCCTCTCCAATTTTTGCTAAAACTCTATTATTACTATTCTGTATACTTAGCTTCCCTCCTATACCACAACTGTTAATTTCTATCTCATATATCTTATCTTGATTCTCCATATCTCTTCACCTTTTATACTTGCTATAATTTTTATAAATATTCCATACCATTCCATTTACTGTCGATAGCGTAAAAAAAACAAATACTATTCCCACTTAATTTCTTCATTAACTTTTTGGTGAATATCTACTCTATTAACAACATCAATTACATTTACTAACCAACCATTTAATGTACAACTTCTGATAAATTCATCAATTCTATTAACTCCATTCATTTCTTTGAGTGTTACAACAACACCAAACCTAACTCCTACGCCATCTTGGGGAGCTAATCGGTTATTTGTCTTTACTTCCATACCCCAGTTTTTATTTTTATAAGAGTCTTTTGGTATCATTCTTTTTGTAGCACTCTCTGCGATATACTTAACATTATCCCATTTTCTAAACTGTTTTCTGGCTTCACCTTCCAAAAGATAATTTCTTTCTCCATCTAATGTGTCTTCTGTATTCTGTTTATCACCCTTAATATCCTTGATTTTTTTATCATCTCCTATTCGACCAAAATGCAAGTTCAATTCTGTATTTGTATAGTCAACACCTTGCAATCTATCACACAATGGAAAATAACACATCGTAGCCTTAGCAATATATGGATACTTATTATCCTTTAGAGGAACTGGAAAATCGTAGTTATAAGTATTCCATTTTTCACTAATATCTGATACCACAAATTTTATTTCATCATCTTTTGTTTGAATAATATCGTTTATATGAATTGGTACAACTCCATGCCCATATAAAGCAACTTCCTCAGGAGTCGGTTTTTCATCCCACCCTCTTGCAGCATCAATAATCATGGCTTTTGCAACTTCCCTATTAAGTCCTAACACATCAATTAAATAAGATAATTTTCTCGCAATCCAAGGTGCAGCATAAGAAGTTCCGGCAACACTCGCAGCCCCTAAAGGTTCACAAACCCCAATGTACTCTTCTTCACTGCCACCATAATAGCACACATCAGGCTTTGCAAAGAAAGATAATACTAATCCTTTACGAGCATATTTAGTAGACAGACCATTCTTACTAACTGAATTTACGACTATACTATTAACAGAATCTGCCGGAGATCCTATTTTTACTATATCTGCACTTGGTTTATTTGTTCCTGCTACAACAAATATTACATTGTTTTCAAACTGAATTTTGTCTAGTGTTGCAGCTTCAGCAGAAATAAAGTTGTCATTAATTTCCTGATTACTACCAAGTGAAATATTCCATACCTTTATATCTGAATTATTTACTACAATACTCTTTATTTTCTTTATTATTGAAAATGAAGAAAATTCAGCGCCTACCGCCACTCCAAAATGCCTAACCTTAAACCTTCCACAGCCATCATCCAACCAAGGATTTAATCTTGCTCCATCAACAATAATGGAAGATACTGCCGTCCCATGATTATAATCTTTTGGATTTTTAGGTATATCTTCTGAAACCATATCATGATATTCAACCCAATCACTAAAATAAACACTTTCATCGAATAAAGTATCTATCACCCCAATTGTCGGTTCAATAGTTGGAGATGGTATAGCCACCATTTTTGTTTGATACTCATTGATAAAATCATCAGGTGATAACCTTGACAAATCAACGGTTGCCATTGAAACAAGATAAGGTGCTTTTTCAAAAAGTAGTTCTACCTGCTTTTCGTCTAGGTAAACAGTTTGATTATCTAAAATTCTGCTACTTAAAATATCTATCCCTAGTCTTTCAAATAATAATTTGGTATCTTTTCTTACGTCATACAAAGTTATAATGCTCTGCTTTACATCTATCGTAGGTAACTCTACCTCAAAAGAATCAATATATGATACATCTGCAATCACTTGTTTAAATATTGACATACTCACAGAGAAGTCTTTAAAAACTCTTGGATTGACAATATTTTTATCTTCAAATATGCTCTTATTAATCTTTCCTTCAAATTTTTGAGACAATATATTTGAAGTATCTGTAATCAACTCTATACTTTTAGTCAAATCATACTCATCAAGAAAATATGTGATGATATGTTTGCTCTTATCTCTATTAAATTTTGCTCCAACAATTGCTTCATTAGAATACGTCCCTTTAAAAAGTCCAGCAATTCGATTACTTTTCGCAACAATCTTATTATAATAAACACTAACCAAAATACCCTCAAACGGTTTTGTTTCTTTATCCCAAAATTCTTTAATCTGGATTAGTTGAGATTTTAATCTTAATAAATGCTCTGTACTGACTTCCACTCTCCCATTCATAGCTACACCACCACGCATACCATTTTTACTGGCTTGCATAAAGCGTTTCCCTTTTAATTCCAAGACATTATTCACTACCTAGTTTCTCCTTCTTTAATTTTCTTGATACTGCACTTTTAGACTCACCTTTTAATTTTTCAATTTCTCTTACAGTAAATCCTTCTTCATGAAGTTGGTTTATATCCTTTTGATCCAAACTTCCTATCAAGCTACTGTATAATCTTTTCAAATAATCATACTCAGAACCAACATCGCTAAATGCAAGTGATGTTTTTATAATGTTTTTTAATTCCCCTGGATAAGGTATTTTGTTTGCTGTCTTTAATATTTTTTTAAATAATCTTGTATCCTTGGATATTCCTTTAAAATTCTTGATGAATGAAGAAAAATAATATTCAGCAACTTCTATTAAATCCTCATCACTATACCTATTGAAATTAATGACAGCATCAAATCTCCTAATTAATGCTTTATCAAAATTTGAATATAGATTAGTTGTTGCAATAAGTACAATCTCTTTATTAAGGTCTGTTAATCTATCTAATTCTCTTAAAATTGTAGATGTTACTCTTCCCATCTCTCTAATATCATTAGAATTAATTCTATCCAGAGCGATAACGTCAATCTCATCAAATAAAACTACTATTTTATTCGCATTTGGAAGCATATTTATTTCTTTAAAGACTTTTATAATATTTTTATTGGTCTGCCCCAACTTACTATCTATCAAATTTTCAAAATCCACTCTAAAAAGAGAGCGATCCAATAATCTTGCAACATTTTTTGCTGCTTCTGTTTTTCCACTTCCCGGTAATCCTTCAAATAAAAATTTATTAATACCAACATTATGATTTACAGCATTAATAATACCTTTTATATCCTCTGTTATTTCAAGCGGTAAATTTAAAGCCTCTAAATTTCTTATTTCAACTTGCTTTAAAAACTCACTTTCAAAATCACTACTTTGTGGTGAATATAAATTTGATTCAGATATTAACCCCATAATATATTCAGATAACTGATAATCTCCTATGCTATCAAAATATCTTGCTATTGCTATAGCCTCATTTCTAAAGGAATTTTCATTCCTTTCCACATGGTATTTTATTAAATTCAAAACATTTTGTTTTTTCATATTTCTATACCTCCTATTTTCTTTATTATATCAAATATCGGGACGCATTTCTATGCTTTCGGGACAAATATTTGTATTTATATTTATATTTATATATTTGAATTTATATTGTCGTTTCTTAATAAAAAAAGAGCAGCTTTTTAAGCCACTCTTGTAGAAAGTACAAAATGAGTTAATTATATTTTTTGTGTTTCCTCATACCAGTTGCAGAACTACTCTTACATCCACGTAGTTTTTTTGAGTCTTCTTTACATATCCTTCTTCATTTTTTTCAAATAAAAAATGCTTATAAAACTGCTTAAAATGCAGGATTTCTATATTTACATCTTTTGTATCAACGCTATAGCTTCGACATTATCTTTATTGTCCAAACCAAAGTCAATCTCATTATCTATAAGCGGAAGCTTGAAAACAACCGATTTTATCCAAGTGTCCTTTTCTGTTTTTTCGTCATAAATTTGAATTTCTTCTATCATTTCGTTAAGTAATCTCTTCTTGTCGATATCTGAAAGAACTGTATAAAGGCTATTAAAATTTACAAGAATCTTATAAATATTATCCGAGGTTATTTTTTCTTCAAGAATTGCCTCTTTCCTTTTTCTGCTATCATTTAACTGCATTTCTGCATATTCTAACTGGTCATATATAGCATCAAGTCTAAGATTTAAATCGGTGTATTTTCTATCATAATGTTTATCTTCAAAATTTAAAGAATCTATTTGATTAATTAGTGATGCTTTTGTACCTGTTAATTGCCTAATCTTCGCTAAGTGCTTATTAATAACTTCATCAATTTCTTTTGTGTCTATTTGAATATTGATTTTTTCTTCAATTTTTTTGGCAAAAGTAGGATTACTAACTACTTGAGTAATTATTGTTTCAACTTCTTTTTCAATTAATTCAGCTCTAATTTGTTTATTAAAAGTACATTTATGTCCATTCATCATTTGTCTATGTTTACAACCGTAATAGTAATAATCTTTGTAATGCTCTCCTTCTTTGTTTTTATTACGTTTACGGCTTTTGTTTCCATACAAACCAGCACCACAATATGGGCATTTTATTAGATTTGATAAGATATGAACTCTCTCATCTTTTCCTCTATTTATCTTCTCATACTTTTTAGCTTGAGATTTTCTTTTTTCCTGTACTGTATTCCACAACTCATCATCAATTAAAGCTTCATGATTTCCTTGAGCTATAATATAATGATCAGATTTTTCTAATTTAATTTTACCAGTAGTTTTATCTTTAATTGTTTTTCTTCTTCCATATGCAATTTTCCCATTATATACAGGATTATCCAATATTTGTCTTATTAAACTAGCTGAAAAATATGGATTCTTGCCATTTTGTCTTATAGGTTTATTAATACCTAAAGAAACTAAATACTTAGATACTCCATTGGCTCCCATATCTGAATTAGCATATAAATCAAAAATCATCCTTACTGCTTTAGCTTCATCTTCATTAACAACTAATTCTCCATTATCTAATGAATAGCCAATTGGAGCAAAACCACCATTCCATTTTCCTTCTCTTGCCTTTTGTTTCCTTCCTTCCATAGTTTGAGAAAGTATATTTTCACGTTCCATTTCTGCTACTGCCGATAGAATTGTTATAACAAGCTTTCCAGAATCTTTAGAACTATCTAAACTATCATCAACACAAATCAGATTTACATTATGATTTTCCATGACTTGCAATGACTGCAATACATCCGCTGCATTTCTTCCAAATCTAGATAATTTAAAAACCATTACATAATCAACTTTATCTTTTTCAGCTTCTATATCATTAAGCATAGCTATGAATTCATTTCTACCTGAAATAGATGTTCCTGATTTTCCAGCATCTTTATAGGTTTCTATTATTTCTATACCATAAGCTTTTGCATACTGTTTTATTCTTTCTTCCTGAGCATCAAGTGAGTAACCGTCAATTTGCATAGATGTTGACACTCTTGTATATACATACGCCTTTTTATTTTTCATTTTTCCACCTTTAGTTTGGACATATTTTCACGTTATAGTTATACCTATATTTTACATAAATCATAATATAAAAGTCAATACAATAACCTAATCCGATGAATTAATATTATCCTCATTTTTATTTTTGTCTGAATGTCTTGGCGGCACTTCCAATTTTTCAAAATCTAACTGATCTGCATACTTTTCTATTAATTCTTGTAAGAGACGTGCCAACCCATCTAATTCATAAGAACAATCTTTTACGCTATTTTTATTATACAAGGTAAATTGCCTCCTAATTTTGATTTCACCTTGTATATGTCAGAAAAAAGTATTGATTCGTGTTTTTCTCCACACAGACTTTTTTATTGAAAATCTTTTAATGCATATATTCAATAGTTAATTGAAGAAAGGAGTAAAAAATGAAAAAAGATAGGAAAATTCCACTATTAAACGAGTTTTATTGCCGCGGAAGGATTGTAGGAAAAGGAGGTTTTAAGGAAAGAAATCCATACTTAACAATCTTTATTAATGGGAAAAGAGAGCCAAATTATATGAAAGTATACTTTGAATCTATAGATATTCATGATTTTAAAATGAATCAAACTGTTTATATTACAGGTTTTGTGAAAAGCCCTGTCATTCCCTATTTATATGAAGGTAGAAAAGAACAGTATTTTCTTGGTGAAAAAATAGTCTTAGAGAACACTTTGTTATCAGAAGCCTTTGAAATAGAAAATATAGGTTTTTCTTTTAAAAACCCATTTTCACGAGTTTTTCTTAGCGGTTCTATCTTAAGCATCAAAGAGTTCAATAATTGGATTACGATTCAAGTGCGAGACTATAGAGAGCAAGTAATTACACTTCAATACTCTAAAAACATGCGTGTAAATGATGTTTCGCTCGAAATAAATGACTTTGTTTTCGTATCGGCAATACTAGTCTCTGCAAGGAAAAATTATGATGAAATTACAGTTGACTATGAGGATTTAATAGTGGATGATTTAGCTGTGAATTAAAAAATAAAAGCTTGAGGTTAGACAATCTCAAGCTTTTATTTTTACTAGATTTAATTATAATTTTTTAGTCACTCTCTTTGGATCTCATACACAAAGCTATGCCAGTTATTAAAGAATTTTTCATTAAACAAATGGGACAACTTTATGAAGTTTTTAAAGCCTATACTCTCTAAATCAAGCTCTATATCAAAACTTCCATAAACTTCTGCATAGCATCTTATGGTTACTATCATATCGCTTAAAAAGTACTGAAGTGACTCACCTTCTCTTTCTAGTAAAATATCTCTGACGCCATCTACACAATAATAGTGTCCTCCAACATCTAGCCACACTTCTTCACTTAAAATAGATTTTTCTACCGACATAATATTCATGACTACACTTTTAAAAACCTTATCCAACAATTCTTCTTTTTCTAATATCATAATAATTTCCTTTCCTAATATATATAGTTACTTCTTACAGTCTTTATATGTCAGAATTAATATCCAATAACAAACTTGTCGTCATTGAAAATTCTTCCTATTATTATAAGAGATTGCTACTTATCTTTTACACTAACTAAAGAGAGTAATACTTTCTTTAAATTCTACTACTTACACCAATCGAATATCTATCCTTTTTCACAATACATATCACTTCTATCCTCATTTAATGAGGTCATGAAATTGACTTTTTATACTATAAACTAAATTTTCAACTTTCTCTTTTTTATTTTTAGAATAATAAAGATACGGCTCCTTGCATAACAGTCTTTTTATATATCCTAAAATGCGCCCTTTGTTTTTATCTTTTAAAAAAACTTCACTAACAATTTCTAACAAATCATCTGAATCAAAAAGTATTTGATAACCTAATTGCCTTTCTTGAATTAGGATATCGCTAATCATTAAGCTTCCCCACTCTTTTCCTCTTCGATCCTTTTCCCTATATTTTTTAACGGCTTTCACAAGAAGGTCTCTACACATTAATTTTTGCTTTTCATATGGCTTAAAAAGATTTTTTTCTAAATATAAGAATAATTTTTGACGAAACACTTCTTCATTTAAATTAAAAAGATTTGTTTCTTCAAAAAAATCTTTAAACTTATCTGTTTTTTTTATTGTATGCTCATATCTATAAATACTCCCATTTAGTATCTCTCCATTTTCATCAACGATGACGATTTCTTTATTTTTATGCTTCTTTTTTGTTTCTTTTAATTTATCATAAAATGTAATTTTATGTCGTTGATTTTGTGCTGTTATTGTTTTGGATTCATAGCCGTCTTTCTCTTTATGGTTTTCAATATCTATGCAAATTTTCATATACGGGATAAATCTAACCAGAGTACGTAATGGGTCTTCAAAATCTTTAGTATTACCTGTCGTTAAATAATTGTAGTTAATTTCACAATAGTTAAAAATGACATTTGATATGTCTATCTCAATTTTATAATCTTCGTATAATATATTTTTAATTTCCACAACCACATCTTTTAATTCTTCTAAAGAAAAATTTTCTATATTTTGTCCTAGAATGTCCGTTGGCGAAAAATCTATTCTTGCATATAAGCCACAATCTATGTTGCAACAATTCTCTCTTCTTATCTCCAATCGCCCAATTCCTCCCCTTTCAATTCGAATGGATTTCAGTTCTTTTCTATAATAACTAAATTTCGTTATTCCATATGAGTTCTGATATAAGCTTATTAAGTGATTAATCTCATACTCGGTAACTCTTACATTCTTAAATTTCACTCTATCAAAGCCAATGCGTTGAAATTTCTCATATCTTACTAAGATGTTTTTTTCTATTTTCATAATTCCCCCATATAAAAGAAAGTTTTTAATCTATCTCTTATATGTCAGAAAATTTAATATTTTTATTTTCTACACAGGATTTCCAATAAATAAAATCTGTTTATACGGTCCATTTATGGACGTATAAACAGATTTAGGGTATTTACCAAGGATAAGTTTTTAAACTCTTTTGTTATTAAGAACCTTTTCTGACAAATTATAAATAGAAGATTGATGGTATGGAGAAAATAAAAAAGATAAGTGATCAAAAATGAGGAAACAAAGAGAGGAAGTCGCAAAATATGAAGTAAGAAAAAAATAAAAAAGATTTATAGAGCAAAAATTTTAAGTATGTAAAAAATGTATAGTGTAGGAATTCACTTACAAAAGCATTAAATAGCAAGCCAAGCTATCAATCTAAAAATGTGTACTTTAGAGCAAGCCAAGCTCTTTAAAAAATGTGTTTTGTCTTAGATTGGACAACTTAGAAGCTTCTACGGACTCGGTAGTATAAAAAGCTTAGTCTTAACAATTAGAGTAACAAATAAGGCTCTAGAATCGTTTTTAAGAGCTTTAATTTTAAAAAGATAGTTATATATTTGAAAGGAGCATTCTATGTCTTTTAATATCACAAACAAAGCTTTTAACAAAGAATTTGGAATAATAGATGAAGAAAAGAAAAAAACTAAAAAATGGGATAAAAGAAAGCAAAAAAACATTTTAAAAAATCAGATTTATGATAGATTAACAAGAATGTTAAATGATGGTATGAGTACATCAAGAAATGACGATAAAAATGATTTATCAACTACAACAATAAATAAAATTTATAGCGTTACAACTTATAAGACATACAAAAAACAATGTTATAAATTTGCAGAATTTTTGAAAGAAAATTATCCTGAAATAAAGAAAATGCAACAAGTTAAAACAGAACACGTAAATGAATATCTGAAAAACTTAACAAATCAAGACTTATCTGCTTACTCAATTAGCACATCTAAATCAGCTATAGCAAAGGTTTTAAGAACATCATCTACAAACTTTATAGCGACAGCTCCAAGGACAAGAAAATCAATTAAAAGAAGTCGATATGAAGCTAAAAGAGATAAACACATATCAGAAGAGCTAGAAAGAAAATTTTCTAAAATAACAAGCTCTACAGGATTAAGAAAAAAAGAAATGGAAGCTGTAAGAGGGGTTGATTTAAAAGAAATCAACGGAAAATATTATGTAAAAGTTAGACAAGGAAAAGGTGGAAAAAAACGCTTAGCTTTAATCATGGGCAAAGATAAAGAAGAAACAGATGAAATAATAAATATTTTTAAAGAAGCTGGAGAGCTTAAAATAGCACCAAAATTACCTTCTCATTATGACAACCACCACTACAGAGCAGTATACGCCAAGAGAATTTATAATCATTATGCAAGACCAATAGATGAAATACCTGGTGGTTTAATTTCAGAAGGAGGAGAAAGATACATCATGAGAAATGATAGAGCTGGAGAAATATTAGATCGAAAAGCTATGTTAATAACCAGCAAATACTTAGGACATAATCGTATTGATGTAATCGCTCAATCTTATCTGTACTAAAATAAATAGATGTAGATATAAAATCTAGGTTTGGAGAAATTGATTTAAAGCTAGTTATTTTCTTATGATATACAACATCCACTGAATAAATTTTAAAAAATTGAAACTGAAATAAAGATCTTACATCATGAAGTATAAAAATGTAAAAAAACTGAATAAAACCAATTTACAGAGAAGTATTATATCGAACTTTCTATTTATAAAATAGCTACTAATGAAATTTTAGAAATCTATAAAATATTACCAAACATAAAAGAAATATTAATCAGACTCGATAAGTTGCAATAAAAAAGAATACCCTTATGCAAGAGCATTCTTTGAATAAAGAAGAATTTTCTGACCTTTTTCAGTATAGGAAAAACTATGAAAATCACTTATGGGAAGGAAGTGGAGAGATAAAATGCTATAAGCAGATAAACTTATATCTTTTTAAGATTATTTACAAAATTTTACTCTAAGCTTATTATATTACTTAAGGAGATCCTACTAGATGACCTACGAACATTGTTATAGGAAGTAATAAAATCAAAAGGATATTTAATGCCATAAACAACTTATCCTTTTCCTTTACCCCATATACTAAACCTATTAGTCCAATAATTGGCAGAAAAACATTAATGTGAAATTTATAATAATCTTTATGAATTTCATGAGCATCTATATAATTACTTGATTTGATTTTTATTTCACATCCACCATTAAATTTACAAACAACTTCATAAATACCATCACTGGAAAAATTTAATGGATATTCAACATTTTCATCATGATTTATAACTCCAATATATGCCAATTTATCCATTATTATCCACCATAAAATTTACTACTATATCTTTTAAGAGACATTTTAAAAATAAAGAAGGTTAACAAAAACAAAAATGTTCTTGATAGTAGTAGTTTTATATAATCATGTTGTAGTAAACTTAAAACTTTTATAGTCATCGGAAATGTAATATATCCACTATTAACTACTAAAAGTACCATTAATAAAATGTAATAGTTTATATAAGTAAACAAATCCTTTTTTAATAGTAATAAAATAGATAGAACTATATAACTTGCAGATAGAATTTCTAAAATTGTTAATACATTAAACTTAATACTAATTAAATACACTTCACCTGTTATAAAATAATTAATTCCTTGAAAAAAAATTTGTCCCAAAATATAAAATATTAATTCAGTCCCCAAAATAATATAAAATATCTTTCTAATATTCTTTTTCTCGTTAATTGAATATATTACCATATAGTCTTTCTGTATACATATAAACTTTTCATTTATTACATTTAATACAAAAATAGGCACCAAGAATATTAAAAATACTTGATGAGTCAAAAGACGAAATAAGGAGTTACTCTAGCACTTTTATTGTTTTTTATTACTTCCATTGCATATTCTTCTCCATCTAGTTCATCTAATTCTTTAGTTGCTACTGCCATTTTCTCAGTTTAATATAGATCCTTGCCTAGCTTATCAAAATCGCTGAAGTTATTTATAAGGCTATAGCAATGCAAGTTGAAACTTAGGCTTACTAAATCTGCCATTGTATTAGGTTCTTCTGTAAAGGTCGCAGCACAAAACTTTTCTATTTCCCTTGGACTGAACCCATCAAATCTTTTCATTAAATAGTTTAGTTCATCTATATTTACATTTTTATCAGCCAGTATATTTGAAAATCTTTCATCCCTACTGCCTTCTATATAACAGTTTGACCTTGTACTCATTTCTATTCCTAATTCATTGCATACCTCTTGTAGTTTATCTTCCTCCATTGGAATCCATATGGTTTTTCTTTTATCATCATCCCTTGATTTTTTAATAGTTATATTCAATCTTTTTCCTCCATTCTATTTATTAATTAAAAATAACTCTGTCCCGTATCTATTGATTAAGGCAGAGTTAATTATTGATTTAAATATATAGTCATCTATTAATTCCCTATCTGCTAGCTCATTGATTCTTATACACTCCTTTCCAGTTGATAGGGTCTTTGCAGTTTGGTATAAGGCATAGCCATTGGTATCTATATCCCGAAGACATATTTGTTTTAAGCCAAACTTAACATTTAAAATATGATTTTCAGAAACCTTCCATAGATTTTCATCGGCAGTAAGTAAAAATAGGATAGCAATAAATCTTGGGGATATATCATGAATATCTAGATCTTGGTTTCGAAGAAAATTATAGAATCTTTCTTTGTGGTTATGATTTAAAAAGATTTCCCCCTTGAAATTATTTGCTAGACTTTCTAATCTTTCCTTTAAATAATAATTATTTATCTTTCCAAAGCACTCTCTGACTAGATCTTTATATCTACATCTATCCACATTGATTTTGAAGTTTGAACCAATGTGTCCACACTCCTTACAATCATCATCAACATTAATCACACCAATCTTGCAATCTCCATCACCCCCTTGGCAATTAAAATAATTATTGATGATTATTCCATTTCCTCTTGGCTGGAAATTTGGAACCATAACCATCAATTGCTCTATTCCTTCCAAGGATGTACCATACATAAATAATTTTGACATTGTTCCCAATCCTTTCTTTCTATTTTTAAGCATAAAAAAATGACGAAGTTTATTGGTCTTTAGTTGACCTAAACTTCGCCACCATATTCTCGATATTTAATCTTGATTTATATACAAATAGATGTATTAGAATATCAGATATTCTAATACATCTATTTGCTACATTTCAAATTCCTTTAAATATTATTTCTTCATTAATTAGTTGCACATATACCTACTATATCAATAAATTTTGAGTTATCATTGACTATATTAGTTGCTATTATCAGAATAGTCGTCGATAACTATATTTTCGTGCAAATATGCAAATAAGTAAAATGATAGTTATGTTATATCATAATAATTGAAAATAATAGAATGCATTTTTCAATGTAATAAGATTAAGCGTTCTCTTAAAGTTAGAGAACGCTTAATTATTTTTAATTTATTGAAATAATTTGTAACTATTGAAAACAGACAAAAATTGTTCATTGGATAATTTATCAAGATCAGTAACATTCGCATGCTTCAGCACCTGTCTTAATTGATTTTTAGTAAAAAGAACATGATATTCCCTGTTTACCCATTTATAAACGAAAAATCTATACTTTTTGTAGTCCTTCTTTAAAATAAATGGTTTATGCCTTTCAAGTACAATCAATACAGAATCTACATTAGGCTTAGGGTGAAAATATGCTCGTGGCACTTTTTTAAGAATTTTTATATCCATTTCCACCATTAACAGCAAACCTAAAGCTCGTTGGGTATTTTGCAACCTTTTAGCAAATCCCCTCTCTACAATAAGGTAGCTATATTTCGCTTGACTATCAAAAGCAATCTTTTTTACAATATCAGTACTAATATTGTAGGGAATATTACCAAATATTTTATAGTCTGTATTTTTAGGAAAGCTAAACTTCAAAATATCCTCATGAATAACTTTTATATTCTGAAAAGGTTCAACTGCTTTTTTCGTGGCATGACATAAACCTTCATCAATCTCTATAGCATTCACCCGTTGACTCATTTCCACAAGTTCCTTGGTAAAATGTCCTTTTCCTGACCCAATTTCTATTATTTTATCTTGTTTATTGATATTCGTATATTTTAATATTTCCTTTACATGCTTTTTAGATGTAATGAAATTTTGCGTATTTTTCGGGTTTTTCTGTTTCATTATAACCTTCTCCTTGCCGGTTATAATGAACTAATCTTAAGAGCTCATTATAACCAATTATTTTTGGTTTAGTTGATAATGAAATCTCTCAATAACAAATATAGAAAACATACCCATACCTTTACCTCCTTTAATTTTTTTCATTATAAATGAGATAAAGTAATATCTACTACTGCAATACATGTACACATATTTAACTCCTCCTTATGCAACTGATTATATCACTTTTAATTTCTCTATTCAATAAAGTTCTGTGCTAATCTACCTCACCCTATGGATTTTTAATCCCGAAACATCAAATGTCATCTGTCAAATGCCCTATTTAAAAGGGTCAAAAAACGGTATTTTTTAGCCTGTTTTTGACCCGATTTTCGTACTCAAACCACTACATGTTGTGGTTGACTCCTATTATTCCTTGTCCAAACCACAATACGTCATCAGAATTGCTGCTTCAACGTGTGTCGAGTTGCCTTGATAGCTATCAAAACTGCATTCTCAACTTGTTTATTATTGTCCAAACTTATATTCAAGTCATCATCTATAATTGGGAGCTTGAAAGTAATTGATTTTAGCCATTGTCCGTTAGGTTGTTTTTCTTTATAAACTTGAATTTCAGAAATCAAAGCTGTAATTAACTGCCTACGCTCTACATCATTCATGACTTTATAGAGTTTATCAAAATAGATCAGAGCCTTATATATGTTATCTCCTGTGAGTTTTTCAGCTTCAATAGTCTGTTTCTTTGCTTTCGCATCAATTAGTGATGATTCTAATTCATCTATTTTGTCATACATACGATAAAGTCTATCGTCTAAATCCTGTTTTCTTCTCTTATAATGCTTATCTTCAACATCTAAATTATCTATTTCCTCAATTAGCTTAAACTTTGTAGAATGACTCTTCCTCAATTCCTTTTGGTAATTATCTATTTCTTTTTCTATTTCAGAGGTGTCCACCTTCATGTTGATTTTTTCTTGCATCATAGAAGCAAATTTCGGATTACTTACAATCTTGACAATCACTTCTGCAACAGCATCATCTAACAATTCTTCTCTAATTTGCTTACGGAATGTACACTTATGACCTCTTATCATCTGCCTATGTTTACAACCATAGTAATAGAAATCTTTATATTTTGTGCCATCTTTCTTTTTCTTGGTACACTTGTTTCCAAACATTCCCACTCCACATATAGGGCATTTTACAATTCCAGAAAGCAAGTGTGTGCGTGTATCTTTTCCTTTATTCACATGCTCATATTTCTTTGCTTGAGATTTTAGCTTAACCTGAGCAGCTTGCCAAACTTCATCGGAAACTATAGCTTCATGTATCCCTTCAGATATTAGATATTCATCTTGTTCAACCTGCTTATATTCATTTCTTGTACCATGAACTTTTTCTAAAGTTCTTCTTCCAAATGCTATTTTCCCATTATATACAGGATTCTTTAATATCTTTCTTATAAGACCTGCATCAAACAAAGGATTCTTTCCATTCTGTCTTGGGATTTTTCTAATTCCATGATTCTCTAAGTATTTAGATAGCCCATTGGCTCCTATCGTAGTATTTACATACTGGTCGAAAATCGTTCTTATGGCAACTGCCTCTTCCTCATTTATAAACAGCTTGCCATCTTCAAGTTTATATCCATACGGAGCAAAGCCACCATTCCATTTTCCTTCCCTTGCTTTCTGAATGCGACCTTCCATTGTTTGAATACGAATGTTTTCTCTTTCTATTTCAGCCACAGCTGATAAAACAGAAATCATTAGTTTCCCGGCATCTTTAGATGAATCAATGCCATCTTCAACGCAGATAAGATTAACTCCATAATCCTGCATTATCTGAAGTGTAGAAAGAACATCAGCGGCATTTCTTGCAAATCTTGATAACTTAAACACAAGAACAAAAGACACTCCATCTTTTCCAGATTTTATATCTTCCATCATTCGATTGAACTGTATTCTACCTTCAATAGATTTACCAGACTTTCCGGCATCTTCATACTCTCCGACAATTTCGTAATCGTTGTAAATAGCAAAAGCTTTCATTCGTGATTTTTGTGCCTCTAACGAATATCCCTCTATCTGTATTGACGTAGATACTCGTGTATAGAGGTATACTTTTATTTTTTCTTTTGACATAGCATTAACCTCAATATAACTTTTCTATATCATATATAAACTTTGATTTTTTAATTTAAGTTTGGACTATTATTTCAAGTATATTATAACACTTTTATTAGTCCGTCTCAATTTGTGTTTTTGCCTTGTCAAAACTATTTTTCATCTCTTGATTTTTTGCTGGCGTTGGATCGGGCAGATTATCTAAATCTAAAGCACCAGCATATTTTGCAATCAGATTTGCTATTAAATCAGCCAATCCATTCCAGTCATTGTCCAATATATACCTCCTCTAAAGTTTTATATCTAATAATTATTTGTTTATTTAAGTTTTACGACATTGACAAGTGCTTTGGATTAGCAACATAGGAATCTCACCTCCGCCTCTATTCCGGATGAGCCGGCTTCAACCTTAGAAGTATCATTATCCTCATTTTCTTCATAGCGGATAGGGTATCCCTCCCTATATTCAAACTCTTACTTATCGCTCACTTTCTTTTTGCTTAACAGTACTTGGTTTGCCGAATTATTCAGCAGAAAGATCTTGGCGGCTAGGTTATTACGCTCCAAAAATAATTAACGTCTTGTCTTGGTCTATTCAATTGTTAAGGTTCAAAATTTATCGAGGGTTATTTTTAAAATTTGATCATCAGAAAATATTTATCTTGATGAAACAAAATTCTATAAATTACTCTCTTATACTTAACAGTGAAAAGAAGCCTTTCTTGGTAACTAATTTTGAAATAGAATTTGCTTATATAAAAAGGTCCAATTCCCACTGCATGAGTAGCAGTGAAAATTAGACCCTCTTAGTAACTGTCATCTAAAAGTCTTCTAGCATTTCTTTAATTTTCTAATCGCCTTTTAAGTGTCATATTTATATTTTTATTATCTCTGGCATACTTTGATACCTTTTTAGACTTAACGTCTTTAATAATGGCTTTCCACCTCTTTTTATCTATAAAGATTCTCCTACGTCATAGTTCATTTTTTTATTTAAACCTTTCTGTCTTAGTTTGTCTTTATCTTCTTCATACCATTTTAAGATTGTCACATAGTGGTTTTGATAAGTTTTGCCGCTGCTTTCCATGTATCTGGATAGTTTACTTATCATTATGTCTGTGTGTGAGTTTAATTTTTCTTTAAGATTTTTATATTCTTCTTTGCTTAACCTTACATTTTTGTATTGTCCATAAAAGATGGGGGTGGACTGTTCTTCTCTCCCCTTATCTATACTAACCTTATCTAATCTACCCTTACCTATACTGGGTTGACCACTTGACAACCTTTGGTTAACCAGATGACAACCAACTTTTTCTTCTGAAATATATGCTCCATTTTCCGTTTGATAAAGCTGCTGTTTCTGCTCTATATACATTGTTGGCTTATATCTGTCTTTTCTGATAAAGTTATTTATCTTCCAATGAGTAATGACTATAATTCCCTGATCAAAAACTATCAAAAAGCCTTTGGCAATAAGTATTTTTAGGTCATCTTCATTTGCTCCTATGATTTTGATGATTTTCTTAGGATTATTTACAAACCCGTCATCATCTGCTCGCATTGATAGATGAAAATACAGGCATTGACTACTTAGTGGCATATCCAAAAATAAGTCGCTATCCACTATCTTTAGTGAAAACATTCTTTTATCTGCCATGCTCTCCTCCCTTTCTTCAAATAAAAAAAGACGATAGTTTTTACTTCTACCGCCTTGCGTACATTTATTATGTTTTCAAATTTATTTTAGTTCGTTTTCAATTTCTTCTATGGTTGGTAATGCTCCCTTTAACCTTTCATGAATTAAGTTTTGTAGTTGATATTCTGAAATTCCAATAGGCTCTCTGGAGCTTTCAGAAGCATATTTTGCCAATACATTATCCTTTGTCTTACAGATTAAAAGACCTATTGTTTGATTATCCCCATCTCCCTTTAATATATGGTTTACAGATGTTACATAGGTTCCAAGTTGTCCTATATCCGCAGGTTTAAATGCGGAAATTTTAACCTCCACAACTACATAGCAATGTAGCTTAATGTTGTAGAATAACATATCAATAAATTCTTCTGAATTTCCAACTACAAGTCTATATTCTCTGCCCACGAACGAAAAACCTGTCCCTAGCTCCAATAAGAATTTTTGAATATTATCCATCAAAGCGTCTTTCAATTCTTTTTCGTCATAATTTTGCCTTATAGCTATAAAGTCAAAATTATACGGATCTCTTGTCATTTCATTGGCTAAATCACTTTGGGTCGCAGGCAAATTATTTGTGAAATTTGTTATTGCTTTTCCTTGTCTCTCAAATAGATCTGTATCCAAGAAATTTAAAAGCACAGCTCTACTCCAGCTATTTTCTAATGTCTTAGATATAAAGAAAAATGCTTTATTTAAATTTCCCTCACATCTATCCATAATATATCTTTGATGTCCCCATGGGATACTAAAAATCATATTAAAATCTCCGCCGACTTTAGATATTTGTAATTCGTCCACAGCTTGTGGACGATTTAATGGCGAATACATTTCATAAAATTTTTTCATATATTTTAAATTAGTAACAGAAAATCCTTTAACATTTGGAATTTCATTTTTTAAATCCGAACTTAATTTTTTATAGAATCCGCTTCCCCATCTGCTTTCTGCCTTTAAGCTAATAATTTCTTCACCTAAACTATAATAAAACTTTAGCATTTCAGAATTAACCGAAACTGCTGCTTTAAGTTGCCTGCTTGTATATGATCTTTTTATTTTCTCAAGCATTTTTATATATTCACTATCTCCTATAATAGCTAAATCTTTTTTATCCATTCTCATCACTCCAATCTGATTCTTTTTATTTTATTCTATCTCTTTCACCAATGGTGGGAGTTTTAATTTTTTATTATAATCAGCTTACAGTTAACAAGCTCATTTTATCATTACACATTTAGTTTAATTAATGTGATTATACCAAAAATGTTAAATCTTTTCTATCTCTCCCTCTATCTCTTTATCTATCTCTATATCTTTCTCTATCTCTTGTCGGACATGGGTTGGACTCATTAAGGACAATATCCTATGTTTATTTTGTCTGTGAAAAATGCCTCTTTTAATTTTATCCAATAATATCTTTTGTTTGTTGCCATATCTGCTCCTTTCTTGATTTTCGATAATCGAAATTCTTGATTTCCGATTTTCGGAATTCTGGACTTCTGCTTTTTGGAAGTCTTGTTATTATGGTTATTTAAGGATGTAACTTTTCGTTACTCCCTTAGATTTCTCTGGTCATATCTTTTTTGTTTGGTTTTACTTTTTCTTTTACTTTCCTTTTGACCTTCTCTTTTGTCTTATCCTTGTTCTTAGATAGGTCTTTGTATTTCTTTATTTGTTTTAGGATACTTTCTTTTTCTTTTTTATTTTCCTTGCCTATGACTTGTTTAAAGGCATATTCCATTACTTTTATGTCTTTGGCTTGGAAGAATATTTCATAGTTGTTTGTTTCTTTGTTTTTCATTACTGAGAAACTTACTCCAAGTTTGTTTAGTTCTTTTTTTAAGTATTTGAGGTCGCTTTGATCTATGCTTATATTTTCTAGTTGTCCTTTCTTGTAGAGGTCTTTTATTTTCATTTCATCGCCCATAAGACTTTTTAGGTTTCCATTTGCTTTTTCTAAAGTACCATTCATCTTTTTTCTTATTTCTTTGTCTAAGTTGATTGATTCTTTTGCTGCCTTTATTGTGTATGTTATTATGGTTTGTGCTGCTTGACCTGCTTCTTTGCTTATTTCTTCGTTTATCATGTTTTATCTCCTTTGTTTGAATTAAAAAAAGGGAAGTATAGGCTTTAATTTTTCTATACTTCCCTTTGATTGTTTTTATTTGATTGTTTGTGGTGGTGGAATGCTTTATTTTGATGTTTTTATATATTTCTTAGGTCTTTGTACCTTTTATACTTTTAAATAGCTTACAATACCTTTCCACCTTTAGTAGTTTGTGTGTGTTCTTTTGTCTGATAGATAGTTTTTCATGTTGGAATATAAAACTTGTATTTCTTCATTGCTCATCGCTTTTATTTCTTCTGTGCTTTTATATGTTTTGTATGTTCCATCTTGATCTACTTTTATGAATTCATTTATTAGCTCTTGCCTTTTATTCATCTCTATTACCTACTAGATCTGCCTTTATTTTCTTGCTCATATTATAGCTTGGATAAGATATTTTTACCAGGTCTTATCTTTCTTGATTTTCGATAATCGAAATTCTTGATTTCCGATTTTCTTAAATTCTGGACTTCTGCTTTTTGGAAGTCTTGTTATTATGGTTATTTAAGGGTGTAACTTTTCGTTACTCCCTTAAATTTCTCTGGTCATATCTTTTTTATATTTTGAACTTCTAACATCTTCCATCTCTTTCATAAATAATATTAATCATTAACAGCAATTGGCTTTGCATAATAAACAAAGATCATTGCGTCATATAAATCTTTTGGAACTTCCTTTACCCTATAAGTCGTTGGCATGAATTTCATAAGAGGAGAATATCCTTCACCCAGACTTATCATGTTGATTTCTTTATTTATAAGGTCAAAAGTTTCTCCATCTTTAACTTTTGTAAAATCTAAATAATATTTTCCTTTAAATTTTCTCGCACTGTAAGCTAAAGGATCAGCAGATACAAAGACATGGTTTGACCTCTTGTTATCTGGACCAGCCACATTGATATTAACAATTCCCTTATAAAAGTCTGTTCCAATAATAAAATATTTTTCTCCAAAAATTTTCTTTAAGTGAGACCCCATTGGCTCATAAAATTTTTCACTTTTTGCAATGTGACCGTTGTGTCCAGAAATTAAAAGCATCTTATTTCCCTTTGATTTTTCAAAATCACTTATCCATTTAACATTCTCAGCCATAAGCTCATCTCTAACATTATTTACTTTTACATAGTCATTAAAATCTAATTCGTAATATTTTATGCTATTTAATATATTTGTAAGAGCTCTTGAAGCTATTTTTGCATCTGAAGAGGATAGGGCGTCTGCATAAGCTTTTATCTCTAACAACAAAGCTTCCTTATCTTTTATCTGTGAAATCTTAATTTTTTCATCTTTTATAAAAGAAAGCTCCTTTTTCAAGTCTTTTTCTTGTAATATATTATTTTCCTTACAAAAATCTAATATTAAATCAATAGATTTTTCTGGATTTTGCATGTCAAAGCCGTAAAAAGAAAGTTTGTCCTCATCCTTGGCTTTTTGATTGTAGTCAAACATATAATTTATAAGATCGCTCATATTCTTTGTGTGATAAATATTAAAAGAAAAAATTCTTGAAATATTTTCATCTCTCTTGTTTCCGTGAATGTAATTGTTGATTATCATTCCTTCGCCAAAATCAGCTTCAATAGCAAAGCTCTTTAAATTATTTTTTTCAACTAAAGTCTTTAAAACTTCTAATTTTAAATCTTGAAAATCAGAATTCCCGTGAGCCGCTTCCCCAAGTCCAACGACTTGTATATTGTCATCTAAGTTTATTTGGCTTACAGCTTTGCCATAGTCTTCTATATCAGAAATATTTTTTCTGGCATTTAACTTCGGAAGATTAATCCATAAAAAATCTCCAATCCCTATAAGAATAATAAGGGATACTAAAAAAATTAAAATTCCTTTAAATATTTTCTTTATCATTTTCTCACCTCTTACTACATTTTTTTAATATTTTATCATACTGTTGCTTCTTCTTTTTCTGCTTCCATTTTCGCTTTTGCTGCCTTTATTGTGTATGTTATTATGGTTTGTGCTACTTGACCTGCTTCTTTACTTATTTCTTCGTTTATCATGTTTTTCTCTCCTTTGCTTGTTTTTATTTGGTTGTTGGTAGTGGTGGAATGCCTTATTTTGATGTTTATATAGCTTTCTTAGGTATTTGTACCTTTTATACTTTAAAATAGCTTACAATGCCTTTCCACCTTTAGTAGTTTATGTGTGTTCTTTTGTCTGATAGATAGTTTTTCATGTTGGAATATATAATCTGTATTTCTTCATTGTTCATTGCTTTTATTTCTTCTGTGCTTCTATATGTTTTGTATGTTCCATCTTGATCTGCTTTTATGAGTTCATCTATTAGCTCTTGTCTTTTATTCATCTCTATTACCTCCTAGATCTGCCTTTATTTTCTTGGTCATATTATAGCTTGGATAAGATATTTTTACCAGGTCTTATATTTCTTGATTTTTATAATAGTCTTTAGTCATTTGTCTTTTTTTATTAAAGCTATCACTATCTTGCTTATACTCTTTTATCTTTTCTATGATGCTTTCTTTTTCTCCTCTCTTGATTGCCTTGTCAATTTCTATTGATAGGTCGATACCATATTCTTTGTTCACTACTTCTACTGCATATTTAATATGATTTATTTCCTTGTATCTTTCCCTTATCTTTTCTGACTCTGTATTTAATTTACTGATTTCATCTTCTAAGTTTTTAATTTCTCCTAACCATTCTTTTTCTCTTAAATTTTTCTTTCCACTGATTTTTTCAATTAAGGTTCTTGCCCTTATATATTGGTCTATTTCCTTTTGATTATTCTTGTAGAAGCTTTCTTTGAATATTTTCTTGCTTTCATATTCTTGGTAGGTTGCTTTTGTTTTTCTTACAGTCTTTGCATAGGCTAAGCACTTATTAAGGTCTTCTATCTTTTGACTATTTTCTTTTATGGTCTTATATATTTCAGAGTTTTTACTTCTTAGGGTGTTTATATGTCCTTGTAGGTCTGATATGGTTTTTATTTTATTTTCTCTTAGATAATTTATTCCACTTGCATATCTTTTTAGATCATAGATTGCCTTGTTTCTTTTACCATAAAATGATAATTCAGCTCTATTATTTTCTTGCATTTCTTGATAAAAGCTTAAATATTCATAGAGGTTAAAGAATCCTGATTCATTTTCGATTTGCTTTTTACTTTGGTCTTTGTATTCTCTATATGATTCTTTTAGCTTATCTTTGAAGTCTGCTAACCAAGATGTTATTTTCTTTATTTCATTGCCTATGTTTTTTAATAGTTCATTCTGTTTTTTTATTTCACGATTTATATCTCCTTTTTCTGTTCTTATTCCTTTTCTTTCCATTGCACTAGCACTTGCTCCTAGATGTATTGTTGGTATTTGTTTTATGCCTTGCCTTTTAAAACTTCTATGGTCTACTCTTTTTTCTATCTTATTTTTTTCTAGATATTCATTGCAAAGGTCTGAAAAATTTTCTCTCCATTTTTCTACATTGCCCTTATCATTCCAGGTTGTTAGTTCTACCTTTCTCGTCTTAGGTTTTCCATTTTTGTTTAATACTTTTTCTCCTTTTTCATCTAGGATATATTCTTTTTTACTTTTTTGCCCCCATGTTCCATCTTCATTTATTGGTCTTACTATGGTCATTATATGAGCATGAATATTTTTATTTCCCTCTCTACTTTCATCATGAATTGCTAGGTCTACTATCATTCCCTCTTTTACAAAGTTGGTTTGTATATATTCTTCTATCATCTTTTTATTTTCTTCTATGCTTAACTCTTTTGGTAGGGATATTATAAAGTTTCTTGCAAGTTGGGCATTAGAGTTTTTCTCAAATAGTTCTACCGAGTTCCACAAGGTTTTTCGATTTTTATATTCTTTTGGTGCGTGATCTGGTAAATATATTTCTTTGCTTATTACTCCTTGTTTTTTTGTATAGTCATGGGTTACTCCGTCCCATTCATTTTTTATTTTTTCTCCACTTATATATGCTGCACTTGCTACTGCACTTTTGCCTTTTCCTCTTGATATTATGTTTACTGAAAAATGAAAACTGTCAGCCATTTTTATCACTTCCTTTCTTTCTTGTTGTTTTAGGTGGAGGCTTAATAGATTTTTTATATCCACTTTGTGAATGAGCGTTTTGAAATGATAGAATAGAAAAAGCCGACTACTGAATTAATTTTTGTTGTTTCAGTATGTCGGCTTAATTGTTACTTTCATTTCAAATTTTAAAAGTCAAGGGCGAGCGTTAGCGAGTTTATTTACCCTTGACTTTTAAAAAGCGAATGGTTGTTGGTCCCTGCAAGGGTTTGGCTCCGCAGGACGCAAGCACCCTTTAGGGTGTATAATTGCGCCCTTAGAAAATCTAAGGGAGATTTGGTTATTTTATTTTTCTTAATTTTGTCTCATTATTTTAAGTGTTTCTTTAAATTCTTTTGTCTTTGTTACTTCTTCTAGTAGGATTTTTATTTCTTCATCTGTTAGTTCTTCTGCATTTTCTATAAGGCTTTCTAAGATTGCTCCTCTTGTTATGAGCCTATGTGTTCTTTCTTTTCTTCTTTTCACTATGTCTTGTTTCAATATCTTCTTTTCTTGATTTTTTAGTTGCCTTAATCTTTCTTCTGTATCATCAATTTTATCTTTTATTCCTTTTGATTCTTGTCTTATTTGATCTAATTTTTTCATGCAAAACCCCTTCCTTGTAATATAAAAAGAGATAACATTTCTGCTATCCCTTTTAAAGTTTCACTATTAAAATTTTATGTCTTTTGAAATATCATCTATGGTTCTATAATGATTTTCTATTTCTTCTTGATTCTTTTCTTCTTTGTTCTTCTCTTCTTCTATGGTCTATCCTAATAACTTATACTTTTGTGAGATAAGTTCAGTATTGGTAGGGTAAAGTTTAAAAAGTTTTTTGACATCACAAAGTTTATACTGAGTAAGATTAATCTCCGTGTTAACTTGTTTTAGATCCTTATCATTTTGTAATATTCCTACCAATCTCAACATTTATCCCTTTTATTCTATTTACCAAATCCCGCCTCCTAAAAATAGACATGAAAAAGCACCTATAGTTTTGTAAAATAGGTGCCGAAATTTATTTTTTAACTTTTAACTTCTTAATAATCAATAATCCAATTATAACAGTTAACCAATAGAAAACCACACATAGAAATATTATTAATAACATTTCTTTTGTATGAGTCTTATTCATATCATATTGCAAAAAATAAAAACCACCTATAACAATAAGTATAACGATATTATACATTAAGGCTCTTAAGATTGGATTTTTCATTATATTCTCTCTTCTTTCATTGTTAATATTGACTATCAATTTTATTTTGATGCTTTCGAATCTATTTGTCAATATTTTTTAATTTTATCAAAATCTTCCTGCACTGCTATTTACTTGTATTTAAAGTCATTATTGTTATTTGGAAACGAACATGCAAAACAGCACATTTCACATTCACCTGTACATTTATCAGACAATAGTATTGTAACCGTATTAGGCTTAATTCTAAATTTCATAATATAATCACCTTCTTCTATGTTTTTGTATCAATACTTATGTCGAGTTTTTACATATTGTTTTTCAAATACAAACTATAATACTGTGTCAATTCTTATTCTCAAACTATAATATAAATAAATCTCCGTTCTTATACCTCTGAGGATTCATATAATTTATCACAATTAAACCTCCCTTTATTTTAAGAAATAACATAAATTAGTAATGCATTTTGCTAATTATTACTACAATTTGAGCCTAAACATTTATAATGTCCTCTACCATCTAAGTCAAATATTTGGTATATACAAACGTCCAAAGCATTTGCTATATCGTTAGCAGTTTTTAGGCTCGGAATCGTTTTTCCTGTTTCTATTTTATTTATACTTGTCCTAGATATTCCCACTTTTTTACCAAGTCTATGTTGTGATAAACCTAGAGGTTTTTGGACTTCAACAAATTTATTATATTTACCATAATTATTTGAAATTTTATCTCTTCAATCTATTATTTTTTTTATTTAATTATATGCCTGACCTGGAATTTATTTATCTTTTAAGAAAATTTTTTCATAGTTTATATATAGGAGTAAATTTAATATTAAATATATGATTACCGTTACAGCGGCTCCATCTTTTAATGCCTCTACTATAAATATTTTTCTAATTAATATTTTCCAAATTAAAAATGATATTATCCAAATTAAAGGGAATAAAACTTCTATATATAATAATTGTTTTTTATTCATGATCTATCTCCTTTTATATATTATAATAAATTTTTCCCCAAAAAATAACCCACACTTTTGTGGGGTTATTAGAAGTTACTCTGTGTTATATGGTTAACACTTTTGATTAATGATGACTTAAGTTCTTTTTTAAGCAGCAAATCACAAAGTTCTAGAGATTTTTCTATATATTCTGTATAATTTATCGCTCCGAGTTTATATTTTGAAATTCCCAACATATAGTACAACAAAATTACCCTATTATAATTATTAATGGAAGAACTTAGCTCAAGAGCCTTATAAGAAATATTTACTGATTCTTTATAGGAAGAAGTCATATAAAAAAATCTTGCTTGGTTGTATAAGATATTGATATAATTAGGATTATATGGATCTAAATTGTTTAATAAATTATCCAAAATTTTACTTGCATTATTTATATCTTCTGTATTCACATAAATTTCAGATAGCTTTGTCATTATTCTTATTTCAATATCACTGGTAGGAATGTAAGATAGGATGTTTACCTCATTGTCTTTAAGTCTAAGAGCTTTGATTAAATAATCTCTACATTTTTCCTCTTCGTGTTTCACTTCATTTTCATATATTGCTTTATAATATAGAATATATTGATTCAATGTATTATTATACCTATTAGGCAAATTTACATCTACGCCTTCCAATTCTTCGATATCTTTACTGAGAGTTTGATAGTTGGTATTTGATAAATTTCTGTCTATATTATTAATCTTCTTGTTGATCGTCTCCCATGAGGATCCCTTCTCGTACATCAAGGTAATTTCGAAATCTATTCCTAGAGCATTTAATATATCATCTAAATTATCAAATCTTGGATTATTGTAATTATTCTCGATTCTGCGAATGCTTTCTTCACTAATATCTACAATTTTTGACAAATCTTTTTGAGATAACCCCTTACTCTTTCTTATTCTTTTTATCTCAATTCCTATATACTCGTAATCACTAAACATGTTCACTCCTTAATTATTCTTTATATTAACATACTTTAAAAATATATCTACAATATTCATTTTACTAGTATACTTATTCTGTAGAAAGCCTACAGTTGATACTAAGTCATCTAGAAAAAAGAAGGGTTGTTATAAACATCTACACATACCATGACTAGAGTAATAATGATGCATAAAAATTTGCTTATTTCCTAGAATAGCTAAATCTATAAGACTTTGATATTCTCAAATAAAACTAACCCAAGAAAATATTTCCTTTTTTGATCACAATAAAGAAGAAATCCTAGTTTTTTTAACTAAGGCTGAGTAAAGTTTTTTGTTTAGATACCTCCTGATTATGGTATAGATAAACTACCTAATTATAGCATATAACATAGATTCCTTTCAATTATATGATTTACTGCGTTAAATTTAACAAAAAAATAAAGGCAATTCGAAGACAACCGTTATTTATCTCTCTGCACCTTTGCTATGGTCTTTCTTGTTTGATTTAGTTTTATCGTCTGTCTTAAAGCTTTTTATTTGCTCTAATATGGACTTTCTATACTTATCATAATAACATCCAAGTTTTAGTATAAAAAAAGACGATAGAGTTTTAAATTTCTATCGTCTGAGATTATCTAATATTTATTTTTCTTTAAAGTGATTTTATTGTATAGCTTAATAATTCTATTAATCCAATTATAAAAATTAAACTGGGATTCATTACAAACCCCAGTTTCATAATTAGCGTGTTCTTTTAATATAATTTTGTTTAAATTTCCCCCCTCTGCCCGTTCGTTTTTCTTATCTTTAAATAACTAATATATTTCATCTTAATAATATATTATAACACTTAGAGATATATACCTGCTATTTTACCAATCATTCAACTTACACTTCTAAAAATATGTTTACTTACTCTTAAACTTGCAATAAAAGAAGCTAACGCCCAAAATAAGCAGAACACCATAATAATATACAACAACGCCGTTCCAATACCAAGTAGGAATGTAATAAATGCAGAAAGTCGTATACAGTCATTCTTTTCTATTCAATCATTTTGAAGTGTCTCAAAGCATCCATGATGGCTTCTTCTTTTTCAGGTGTACACTGTGGAATAACTTGTTTCTCCTTTTTAGACTTGTTGTAATGTTCTCGTAATTCTATTCCACATTTCCTTTTTATCTGTGCAATATATAATGTCGAAACTTTTAATTCAAATTTATTCCAAACATATTCTTTGATTTGAGCATATGTTGCCTTACTTTCAGCACTTGTCAAATCAAGCTCATCCAGCTCAATTACAACGTCTATATACTTATCGACATCGAGTTTGGACAAAAGTGCTACCGTCTCCACGTGCATTGTCTTCTGGAACATATCCACGAGCTTCACATCCTCAACACCAAATCCATTTTCTGTTAAAAGTTTCAAATCCCTGGCTAGTGTTGCTGGGTCACAGGAGATGTAGACGAGTTTTTTTGCTGTGGATTTAATTATTGCTTCGACGACTTTCTCATCCATTCCTTTTCGTGGTGGGTCGACAAGGATTACATCGAAGTGTTCTTGTGTGAGTTTTCCTACGACGTTTTCTGATTTTTCTTCAATAAACTGAATGCTTTCCAGGTTGTTTAGTTTTTTGTTTTCGTTGGCATCTTTTACTGCATCTTTTACGACTTCGACTCCGATTGTGTTGTTGCCATTTCCAATGTACATTGTTGTGGTTCCGATTCCGCAGTAAAGGTCCAATATTCTGTCATTTGCCTCTGCATTCATCATTTGTTTTGCCGTGTCGTAGAGCAAACTTGTGTTGTATTTGTTTACTTGGAAGAATGATTTGGGGCTTATTATAAATGATAAGTCTCCAATTTTATCCACAAATTGTTTCTTCCTATAAATCAAATCAAAGTTTTTATTTTTCGCATAAATTTCTACGATGCTTTCTACAGATTTTAAATTTTCTAGCATTTCATCTGATAAATAATCCATGGAGATTTGGATTTCGTCGTTGTAATTGGATCTGATTTTAATTTCCGACACGCCATTCAAATCCTGATTTTCCAGCCAATTTATCATTTGATTGATTGCTTTTGATGCGATTTTGCAAGTGGATATTTGTGTTAGGTTGTGTGTTTTTCTGTTGTAATATCCAAGTTGTCCATTTTCCACTTTCAAATCTACTTTATTTCTGTAATAATACTCAGCGTTTGTGAGTATGTCGACATCTTTGATATCCAGCTTCGCGATTCGTTGCAATTTGTTGAGTACAGAATTTTTTTTGATTTCCAATTCTTTTTCATATGTAATGTCTTGCATGCTGCATCCGTCACATTCGTAGTAATGTGGGCAGAGCGGTTCTTGTTTATGAGGTGATTGTTGTATTGTTTTTGTTTTTGTTGCAAATATCAAATTCTTTTTTTCTTTTATTTTCTTTGCTTCGATTATTTCTCCAACACTTCCTCCATCTACGAACACTGTTTTTCCTTCGTATTTTGCAACACATCTTCCATCATCTATCATGTCTATTATTTCTAGTTTCATTTAATCACCTCTTTATCTTTTTATTATATCAAATTTGGATGTAAAAAAAGATTGGGACGCCCTGTTCCCAATCTCAATTTACAATATTATCGCTATTTTCTTTCAAATTGCGCGTTGTATAATTGTGCGTAGAATCCGTCTCTTGCCAATAATTCGTCGTGTTTTCCTTTTTCTACGATGTCTCCGTCTTTCATTACAAGTATCAAATCCGCGTTTTTGATTGTGGATAATCTGTGTGCGATTACAAATGATGTTCTTCCTTTTGCAAGTTCGTCCATTGCATCTTGAACGATTATTTCAGTTCTTGTATCCACGGAGCTTGTGGCTTCATCTAGTATCAACATTGGCGCATGACTTACCATTGCACGTGCGATTGTGAGTAGTTGAAGTTGTCCTTGAGACAATGATTGTTTGTCGTTTAAAATAGTGTCATATCCTTGTGGAAGTGTTCTGATAAAGTGATCCAAGTTTACGCGTTTGCACACGTCTATCAATTCTTCGTCAGTTATATCTTTTTCTCCGAATGTTATGTTTTCTCTGACACTTGCTTCGAATACCCACGAATCTTGAAGTACCATACAGAATTGATCTCTCAGATTCTCTCTGGATAAGTTTTTCGTATCAATTCCGTCTACCAATATTTGTCCGTCGTTTATTTCGTAAAATCTCATTAATAGATTTACAATCGTAGTCTTTCCGGCTCCAGTTGGACCAACGATTGCGATTTTTTCTCCTGGATTTACTTTTACGCTGAAATCTTTGATGATGATTTTTTCAGGATCATATCCAAATCTAACGTCTTTGAATTCGACTTCGCCTTTTGCTTTTTCTAATTTTTCAGTGACGTGTTCTTCTTCTAATTCTTTTTCGTTCAAAAATTCGAACACTCTCTCCCCTGCCGCTGCAGCTCTTTGCAAAGTGTTGAAGCTTTGTGCGATATCTGATAGAGGATTTGTGAACAGTCTTACATAAATCATAAAAGCTACTATAACCCCGAATGATATTTTGCCATTAATCGCCAATGCTCCACCGACTATGCAGACCATTACGTATGAAAAGTTTCCGGCAAATTGCATGATAGGCATCATAAGTCCGGACAAAAATTGTGATTTCCATGCACTAGTGTAAAGTTTAGTGTTTGTTTGTTCAAATTCATCTACGGCTCTTGCTCCTGCGTTGTAAGCTTTAATGACGTTGTGACCAGTGTACACTTCTTCGATTTGTCCGTTGATATCACCCAAGTTTTGTTGTTGTTCTTTGAAATATTTTTGTGATTTTTTCATTATTATTGTAATGAACACAAATCCCACAAGCGATGACAAAATCGTCGTTATCGTCAATATTCCCGAATTATAAATCATCATCACTACCGTTCCAATAAGCATTACGATACTTGTCAACAATGCTCCAACAGATTGGTTCAAGCTCTGACTTATTGTGTCCACGTCGTTTGTTACTCTACTCAGAATGTCTCCAAAAGTTGTGTTGTCAAAATAGCTAAATGGCAATCTATTGATTTTTTTTGCTATCTCTTCTCTGAATGATTTGGAGATTTTTTGCGTAACATCTGCCATGATAAATCTTTGCAACAAATTCAACACAAGTGAAGATATATAAAATATCAACAGCATCAACGATATTGATTTTACGCTATCCATGTCAATCGCAGTTACAACGGGTTTTCCTTTGACAATTTTAGGAAGTCCTTTTGTAATCTCATCTGTGATTAGTTTTAACTTATCAGGTCCAATTATTTGCAAAATTGTCGCTATTACGCTTGCCACAACTGCTATCAATATCAATGGAAAATAAGGCTTCAAATACCTTGCCATTTCTTTTAATGTTTTTTTGAATTTTTTCGGTTTTTCATTTACAGTTTGTCTAGGCATTTAATTCCTCCTCTGTTAATTGCGAGTAGGCTATTTCACTGTACACTTCACAATTTTTCAATAAATCTTTGTGTTTACCTATTCCTGCTATTTCTCCGTTTTCAAGTACGATTATTTGATCTGAATCCATTATCGAACCCACCCTTTGTGCGACAATAATAGTTGTGGCGTCGGGGCTTTTTTCTCTCAATTGATGTCTAAGTTCGCTATCCGTTTTGAAATCAAGTGCAGAGAAACTGTCGTCAAATAGATAAATATCTGGCTTTTTGTAGATTGCTCTGGCTATGGACAATCTTTGTTTTTGTCCACCAGAAACATTCTTACCTAATTGTGCGATTTCGTGGTCAAATTTTTCGTCAAATTTGTCGATAAACTCCATTGATTGCGAAGTATCTGCCGCTTGTTCTACTTTTTCATTATCCATACCATCTTCTGAAAATGAAATGTTCGATTTTACATTTCCTTTGAATAAGAATGATTTTTGGAAAACGGCGCCTATTTTTTCGTACAAAAATTTAAGCTTATACTTTCTAATGTCGATTCCTTGGATTTTTACGACACCTTCTGTTGCATCGTAAAATCTCAAAAGCAAATTCAAGATAGTGCTTTTACCAGAGCCTGTGGAACCTATTATAGCTACCTTTTCTCCTTTTTTCACCTTAAAATCAATATCCTTTAAAATATATTGCTCAGAATCTGTGTATTTGAAAGATACATTGTCAAACTCAATCTCATATTCGTAATCTTCATTTGATGTATCAACATCTCCATCTTTAATTGAAAGCTCTGTATCCAACACTTCGTTGATACGATTTGCAGAGATTTGTGCTCTTGGAATCATTATGAATATCATACTCATCATCATAAATGACATGACAACTTGCATTGCATACGAACTGAACACAACCATATTTGAGAACAAAACGTATTTGTCCATCATATTCGCAGCATTTATGAGTCCTGCCCCTATGAAATAAATCACAAGAGTTAGAACAGACATCCCCAAATTAATTGCTGGAAACATCGTACTCATTGCACGACTTGTGAACAGTTGAGTATTTGTCAATTCAACATTTGCTTCTTCAAACTTTCCTTCTCTAAATTCTTCAGAATTATACGCTCTTATAACTGCAAGTCCTGTCAAGTTTTCACGCAAAATCCTGTTGATATTATCTGTTAAAATTTGCATTATTCTGAATTTCGGCATAACCAAAACCATTAGAATTGCAACGAAAATGATTAAAATCAACACAGTGACAGCAGTCGCCATTGTCCATTCAAATCCCTTGTTGTAGATTTTCGTGATAGCCCACACAGCCATTATTGGAGCTTTAATCAAAATTTGTAATCCTATCACTATTACCATTTGAATTTGAGTAATATCATTCGTAGATCTAGTTATCAAACTTGCTGTGGAAAATTCGTTGATTTCTTTCATAGAAAAACTTTCCACCTTGGAAAATATTCTAGACCTCAAATCTTTGGAAAATGACGCCGATACCTTCGACGCCAAAAATCCTACGATAATTGCTGAAATCAAAGATCCGAATGCACACAATAGCATCCATTTTCCTTCGCCGATAATATCACTTACACTGTGACCCGGACTTTCTACATACATCGTGATCTTCGACATATAATCCGGAATTTTCAAATCCAAATACACTTGAGTAACGATAAACACAAAACTCAAAAGTATCTGCATCCATTGTTTTTTATTCAAATATCTAATTATTTTTATCAAAACTATCATCCATTTCTTTAAATTTATCTTCGCAAACCTTGCTTATCTTTGGCAGATTTTTAATAAGTTTGTCGATTATTCTGACGAAATTTTCAGAATCTTCTTCTCCCAAAGCATCAAACATTTGACCAAGAGCATACATTATCTTGTCCTCTGTTTCTTGGGCGACTTTTTCTCCTTTTTCAGTTAAACTTACCAAAGTTTTTCTTCTGTCGATTTTGTCGCCAGTTCTTGTTACAAGTTCGCGTTGTTCCAATTTTTTAATAATCGCTGCAACTCTCGCGCTGGAAATCCCCATAGCAAGTTCAATATCTTTCGGATAAGTCGATCCACCTTCCGATTTTATAAATCCCAAAGCCATGTTTTCTCCTCTTACAGAATCATTGATTTGTTTGTGAGGATGGTGCTTTCCAATGCTGTGCACGCATCTTATAACTTCTTTTGCTAATTTTTCATTCATAATATCACCTTTTACCTAATACTATTAGAATTATACGCCTATCAATAACCATTGTCAATGATTTTTTGAATATTTGTTTATTTCGTTCAAATTTAAAACAACCACCAAGATATTCTTGATGGTTGAATTCATAAAATTATCTAAATCAAATTTTTCTAAATTAAATTGACATCTTCCCCGTTCAAAACTTTTTTCACAGTTCTCATTGAACACATTTTACCGCACATTGTGCAAGAATCTTCTTCGATTGGTTGAGATTCTTTTCTGTATTTTTTTGGTTTTTCGCTGTCAATTGCAAGTTCGAACATTTTTTCCCAATCCAAGTTGAATCGGGCTCTGCTCATTTCATCGTCTCTTTCTTTTGCTCCAGGGATTTTCTTTGCGATATCTCCAGCATGAGCTGCGATTTTCGTAGCAATGATTCCTTCTTTCATATCTTCCAAGTTAGGAAGTCTCAAATGTTCTGCAGGAGTTACATAGCACAAGAAATCAGCTCCAGTACTTGCTGCGATTGCACCACCAATTGCTGATGTGATGTGATCGTATCCCGGTGCAATGTCTGTTACCAAAGGTCCCAACACGTAGAATGGTGCGTTGTTGCAGATTGTTTTTTCGATTTTCATATTTGCCTCGATTTGATCGATTGGAACGTGACCTGGTCCTTCAATCATTACTTGGACATTTTTTTCGTAGGCTCTTTTTGCCATTCTGGATAAATTGATTAGCTCTTGAATTTGCAAATCATCTGTCGCATCATTAATGCAACCCGGTCTTAAAGCATCTCCCAAGCTAAGTGTGACGTCGTATTTTTCGCAGATTTCAAGTACATCGTCGTATCTTGTCACAAGTGGATTTTCCTTGTTATTAGCAATCATCCACGCGAATAATAACGATCCACCACGTGATACGATTTTTGTAATTCTGTCTGTCGTTTTCAAATGTTCTGCGATATCCCTTGTAAGTCCTACGTGAATTGTGATGAAATCCACCCCGTCTTTCGCGTGTTGTTCCACAACTTGTAAGAATTCTTCTTCAGTAATATCCTTCAATTCCTTATCCAACATTCCAACGCAATCGTACATTGGAACGCTACCAATCATTGCAGGAGAATAATCGATAAGTTCTTCTCTGAACTGTCTAGTCTTGCCGTAATTTGACAAATCCATTATAGCTTCTGCATCCATATCGATTGCCACTCTAACTTTTTCCATTTCCTTTTCGATGTTGTAGCAATCTTTTGAAATTCCCAAATTCACGTTGATTTTAGTCTTCAATCCTTCACCAACACCGTGAGCATCCAATGATTTGTGGTTTTTGTTTGCAGGAATAACCACATATCCTTTTTCAACTTTTTCTCTAAGAATTTCTACGTCTATGTTTTCTTTTTCCGCTACTCTTTTCATTTCTTTTGTAATGATTTTCTTCTTTGCAGCGTCTAATTGAGTTGTATATTCCATAAATACCTCCTATGTTGATTTGGAGACTGGAAAAAAATAACGGATACATAACCCATGTATCCGCAAAAAACATTCTAAGTTCTTCCCTTCGCATGCATTATCATGAGCAGGTATAAGGGTTTCTATAAAGATCTCAGCGTAAAGCACCCCCAGACTCCGAATATATTATAACACAAACTTTTAATTTAATTCTACAAGCTTGATTTTGTCGTTTTTCTTAATAATTCCGCCCTTTAAAACTTTGCAGAAAATTCCTTCCGTTGGCATAATGCAATTGCCGACTTTTTGTTTAATCGCACAACCTTTGTGACATTCTTTTCCGATTTGAGTAACTTCAAGCACACATTCTCCAATCGTCAACACTTGACCGACAGGCAGTGTAAATAGTTCAATGTTTCTGGTTGTAATATTTTCAGCGAAATCTCCGTCTTTCAAATCAAGACCCATTTCTCGCATTTTGTCAATGGATTCTTCTGCCAAAAGCGACACTTGTCTGTGCCAATTTCCAGCGTGTGCATCTCCAACCAATCCATGATCAACTTTAAGTTCTGCAAATTCTACAGGAGTTTTTACAGTGCCTTTTTTCTCACTGATATTCACATCGATGACAACTGCCTCATCACTGTCAACACTTCTGTTGTACACGCCGCTTTTGCCACCTTCTTTGTGAAGTAACTCCACATTTGTAATTCGCATTGAACGGTCAATCGCCTTGCACATATCGTAAATCGTAAGAGCCGCCACACTTGCAGCAGTCAAACTTTCCATCTCAATTCCTGTTTTTGATTCTGTGTTTGATTGGACGAAAATATCTATAAAATCATCTGCTAATTCGAATTTAACATCAACACCTGTGATGAAAATATTGTGACACATTGGAATAATTTCCGATGTTTTCTTCGCAGCCATAATCGCAGCAGTTTGTGCGACACTCAAAACGTCGCCTTTTTTGATGGATTTTTCTGTGATTTTTTGCATAGTCTCTTTTTTCATATAAATCCTACTATGAGCCACAGCAACTCTTTTAGTAGTTTCCTTTTCAGATACATCCACCATTCTTGGCAAACCATCTTCGTTAAAATGAGTTAAATCCACATTAACCTCCTATAGTATTCATATCCCTTTTGTTGAAGTTTCCTTCTTCGAGATAATGTCTTTCTGGTTTATTGTATATTTCTTGTGTAATAATTTGTCGTATATCCTCGCCATTTCGAATACAATCTTTCAAATTAATCGACTTATTAGAATGCAAACACATCAGCAAATTGCCCTTGCAATCCAACCTAACTCTGTTACATTCTGAACAGAATTTGTGAGAAATCGGATTAATAAATCCCACAATAGCACCATTTGGATTGGTGTAATATTCTGCGACCTTCGATTTTTGTGAATCGGTGTCAATTTTTTGAAGATCGCCGATTTTTTTGATAATTTCTTCATTTGACACATAATCATCAGATTTTCCTATTGCTTCACCAATTGGCATCAGCTCAATAAATCTCACAATCACACCATTCTCTGCGAATTTCATAAAATCTTCTATCTCATCGTAGTTGAAATGTCTCATCACAACGGTGTTGATTTTAATTGGTTTCATATCCATTTGTTTTAATTTATCGATGGATTTCAAAACCTTTTTCAAATCTCCGCCGCGCGTTATGTCACGAAATTTATCCGCATCCAAAGTATCAAGCGAAATGTTGAATCTGTCCACGCCGCTTTTCTTTAAATCGTCAGCCATGTCGTACAATTTAATCGCATTGGTAGTCATACAGATTTCTTCGATTCCCATGTCCTTGATGCCTTTTACCAAATCCAATATTCCGTTTCTAACCAAAGGTTCGCCTCCAGTTAAACGTACTTTTTTTATTCCCAAATCTTTGAAAACTTCTACGATTTTCAAAGTTTCATCTATAGTTAGAATTTCGTCGTGATTCAAGTGCGTGATTCCTTCTTCTGGCATGCAATATTTGCATCTCAAATTGCACTTGTCAGTCACCGAAATTCTCAAATAATCTACCTTTCTTCCGAGAGCGTCTTTCATTTTACCACCTTTGTATATTATATCATATAACGCTTAAGGGTAAAAAATTCCCCAACTTGATTTCTCAAATTGGGAAATTCGTTCAAATTATTCTTTTAATAAAAGTTCCTTTGCTTTTTCTAATCTTTCTTTCATAGAATTAATGTGAGATTCAGACACGTTATCTTGATTGGATAATCTTTTGATACCTTCTTGTAAAATATCAATTTCGTTGTCGTAATCTTTCATGCTTCTGTAAACACTAGCATAAGAACTGTAAAGTGCAGGAGTGCACAATCCGTTTTCACGAGCAATGTCGTAATTTTTGATTGCAGATTGGAAGTGAGAATCCTTTCTGAATTTTTCTCCTTCGTTCCAATATCTCAAACCTTCCTTCGCACCCTTAGCTGGATCGTCCAAATTTTTGATATCAAACACAGCAACCCTACTGTTGTGTGGATGGATTACAACTTCTTTTGTAGTCTTGATTTTGTTGAAAATATCATCCAAGTTATCCTTATTCTTTTCTTTTAATTTCTTCAACACATCCATCATGTGATATACAGGAATTTTCTTGGAAAGTTTTTCTTGCGCTTTGTCTTCATATTCCTTAACCTTTGCAATTGAATCATCGCCAATGTAAATCCAAGCAGTTACATCATTTGCAAATTGGTTATCGACGATTTTAATGTTTTCGTGTTCCAACAAAGATTTTGTTTGGTTCAAATATTTGTCCAAATCATCCTTGTAAATGTTCGCGATAATTTCATCATCAACGCCCTTTTCAACTAAGTACACAGACTTCAAATTATCCAAGTCAACTTTTTCGAAATCATCATAATCCATATCCAAATAATGTTGTTCATATTCAGCAACATATAACACCGGCGCTTGTTCAAATCTATAGTTTGGTGTAGTTTCTGACTTTAACAATCCCGATTTTCTAGTAATCATATTAGGAGTCACACGATTGATAATTACATTGTCAGTTTCTTTCAACACTCTCTTCAACTCTTCTTGTTGCAAATCACGAGCTTCGTCTTCTTCTAAGTTGTCCTTGATGATTTTCGATTCCACATCTAATTTTTCCTTGATTCTTTCTCCGTGATAACTTTCAAATCCGAAAGACTTAGAATCTTCACCATAACCGTAACCAACGTAGAAGATTTCCCCAGTGTCCTTTACACTCCATTCAAAAACATACCAATCATTTTTGTGAGCTTGACTGTTAGTTTCCTTTTCTTCTGAAGAAAAAACGCTTTTTAATTTATCAAATATACCCATAATATCCTCCAAATTTTAAATAATACGATACATCAAATAAAGTCCCGCTAAAATGATTAAAATGAAAAACAAAATATCGAAATCTCTGTTTTTAATCGCTGCCAACATCTCCAAAACCATCAACATCAACACAATAGCTATAGAAGCATAAATGAAAATGCTTGATAACGGTGATATCAAAACGCTTACAAGTTTCGGATAACCCATTCTAAGTTTCAATTCCATAATAAATAGAATTACACCCACAATAATCGTCCTAAATTCGTATTTGTATAACTTGTTTCTCAATTTATTCATAGTAGTGCCTCCCAAGATGTTCTTTACATTACTTTGAATATACTTTTCTTTATTATACCATATTCGTTTTGTCCGAATAAAAAAACGCGAAAATTTTTGCAAACTTTCACGATTAAAATTTATTACGACAAATTAAAAATAACAAACCATTAATGCTAAGAATATCATACGGAACAAATTGTTTTGATTTCAAATCGAAAAAATCCGTCAAAAATCGTACCGCGTAAACGAAGTGTGCTTACGATTTTAGGATTTTGAGATTATGAAATCTTCAATTTGTGGAGTCTAGATATTCGTGCATTAAGGTTTGTTATCCAGTGTTTTTTGCATTAATGGTTTGTCATTAAATACTCTAAAATTTCATTTTATTCCAAAACTGGTGCCATTAGAACTTTTCCAGTTCCTCTGTACACATTTACAAGTCCTTCACCGCTTGTCGCAGAACCTATCAATGATTTACCAGCTCTTTCAACTGTAAAACTCAACGATCCACTCCAAGCAATTGCCATGTTTCCATCTATCTTCAACACATCATTGTCAAGCGTTATTTCAATCAATTCTTCTCTTGGTACATAAGATTCCAACGCAACAATTCCCGTTCCGTGAAGTCCTAAGTTGAATAGACCTTCTCCACCTGCAACAGCCGATGAAATATTAGATTGCATAATAGCTTTGTGTTCCAATTCAGAATCACAAGCCAAGAACAATCCATCTTCTATGATGATTTCATTATTCCAATCATCTGCATCCAACAATAAAATGTGCTTGTATGTCGGTTCCAACACCAAAAGCCCGTCGCCTGTGTATTCTGGCTTTATCGCACCTTCGCCAGTTACAGAACCACGCAAAGCTTTTTTGAAGAAATCCCCAGCACCTTTTATTCCAGTAGTTGAGCTAACATTTCCAATCATCCATTGCATAGCACCTGCTTGTACAGTTATATTTGATTGAGAAACATCACACACCAATTGTCTTCTTCTGACATTCATTTCAGATGCGAAATAAGAGCTTTGTGCTTGTTCGTAATCAACCGACAAATCCCTCTTGTATTCTACAACTTTAAATGCTCCATTTTGTTCTTTGATTATGACATCATCATTATCTTCAAAATTTTTAACTTTAAACATATAGCACCTCTTTTCATGAATATTATACCATATTGTTCAATTCGCTAATTTGCTTTTTGTAAAATTTGTTATATAATTACATCTTGGCTATTTTTGAATTTTATTATATAATTTTACAAAAGAAGGAGAGAACTATGAAAAAGAAAATATTAAGCACATCCCTTGCTTATGTAGCAGTGCTAACTGGTGCTGGGCTTGCAAGTGGACAAGAAATCTTGCAATATTTCACAGCTTATGGCAAATCTGGTTTGTGGACTGCGCTATTTGTTTTGTTGTTGCATACATTTATTGGAGCGATTATTTTAGAGTTGGGTTCGTATTATTTTGCAGATGAACACAGCGATGTTTTGGACGAGATAGCATCCAAAAAATTCACTAGAATTTTCGACATTTTACTTATTTTGACAGGATTTATAATCGGGTTCGTAATGCTATCAGGTGCAGGATCCAACCTCAACCAACAATTCGGACTAGCTCCATGGATAGGGTCTTTGATTTGCGCACTACTTGTAATTTTCGTGGGAATGATGGATTTTGAAAAAGTTACAAGAATTATCGGATCATTCACGCCAATTATCGTTGCGTTAATTTTAATCGCATCAGTCTATACAATTATAAAATTTGACGGAAGTTTTGACCAATTGGATCCAATTGCAAGAACTATTCCGAAAAATTTCGGCAATCCTTGGCTTTCTGTAATCAACTATTTTTCATTGTGTATGATGGTTGGTTTAAGTACGGCGTTTGCAATCGGTGGCAATCACGTTTTATCAGAAGAGGCCAAAGTTAGTGGATTGTTGGGAGGATTTATCACAGGAACAGTAACAGCTCTTTTGGCAGTTGTACTATTCATGAGAGTCGATATATTAAAAGATGCAGATCTTCCAACACAAACTCTAATCGAAGAAATCAATCCAGTTTTAGGTTTGATAATGAGTTTTGTAATATTCGGAATGATTTTCAACACAGCTATTGGCTTGTATTATTCGTTAGCTAAAAGAGCTTCCAAGGACAATCCTACAAAATACAAAATGTACTTGATTGGATTTGTAACGATAGGATTTTTCCTAAGCTTTTTAGGATTCAGAAAACTTATCAGCATCACATACCCAATCATAGGTTACGCCGGAATAATTTTGATAATATTCCTAATCTACGCATACATTAGAGATTTCCAAAAAATCAAAAAAGAATCCAAAAGAAGATTCAAAATCTTGGATTTATTGGAAAAGAAATACGACGACGATCAACATTACAGCAAAAAAGATGCCAGCAAAGTAAAATCCATGATTGAAGATTCTAACTTGGACAACAAAGTTTTGAAAGAAGAAATGGAAACAATGGCTGAAGAAAATCAATCAAATGATGATGAAGAAGATACGGAAGAATAATTTAAGGGCTACTATATCGGTAGCCTTTTTTATTGGAGATTTTGTAGATTAGAAAATCCTCTGGCTAAGAATATCATACGGAACAAATTGTTTGATTTCAAATCGAAAAAATTCGTCAAAAATCGTACCGCGTTAGCGTTAGCGTGCTTACGATTTTAGGATTTTGAGATTTAGAAATCTTCAATTTGTGTAGTCTAGATATTCGTGCTAGAGGATTTTTCTAATTCTTCGTGCCATATGATTTCTTGCTTCTCCTAATTAATTTTATTTGTTATTTTCTTGCATCATATTTTCATAAGTGTTATACTAGTTGAAATATTTTAAAGCGAGGAGATAATATGAAAACCAACAAAAAATCATTACTGAATTTTCTGATTCCATCGATTATCGGGATAATCATCTTCATGATACCCGTAAAATTCGATGGCGAATGGACAATAATTGTCAAAATTTTCGCTGATTTTATAGCCAAAACCATCGGCGATTATCTGCCAGCACTTTGTACAATTATAATCACAATATCATTTGTGATGAGCGTTTTGGCAAGTTTTAATGTAAAATTCATCAAAGAAAACAAACTTTTAAATCAAACATTTTCTGTAACGCCTGTGTGGCTAGTACTTAGAATTCTAGGATTTATCGTCGTGTGGATGGTCTTTTTGAAGGACAAACTTAACCTTGGGCCGTTTTTCGACATGATAGTTTCCGATGAATCTGCGACATTTATACTCAACGATTTGTTGACATCACTTGTAATTATTTTCGTAATAGCAAGTATGCTTCTACCACTTTTATTAGATTTCGGACTTTTGGAATTTATCGGTGCGATTTTCACAAAAATAATGCGTCCAGTATTTTTAATTCCTGGACGTGCCGCAGTAGATTGCATCACAAGTTGGATTGGAGATGGAACATTGGGTGTCATGCTGACCTCAAACCAATACGAATCTGGATATTATTCTGCAAAAGAAGCTGCAATTATTTCTACGAATTTCTCTGCAGTTTCCATCACATTCAGCCTTATCGTTTTATCCCAAGTTGACATGGTCGACTATTTCGGAGTGTACTACCTTTTGGTCTGCTTAGTTGGAATTGTCTGTGCGATTATAGTTCCAAGAATTCCACCATTGTCACTCAAAAAAGACGACTACGTAGTAAAATCTAATCATGATAACGAAGATATTGCAGAAAATTATTCTTCATCGGTACAGTACGGACTAGATTTGGCAATCAAACGTGCAGAGTCTCACAAAGGAATCGGAGAATTTTTGAAAAACGGAATCGAAAACGCATTTGGAATGTGGTTTTCAGTAATGCCGATTGTTATGATAATAGGAACAGCATCACTTGTACTTGCAAACAACACGCAAGTTTTTGAAATCTTAGGCAAGCCATTCTTGCCACTGTTGAACTTCTTGAAAGTTCCAGAAAGTTTGGCAGCCTCTAAGACAATGATTGTAGGATTCAGTGACATGTTCACACCATCCATCATCGCTGCAAGCACAATTCAATCGCAAATGACCAAGTTCATCGTAGCGACAATCTCCGTAACACAATTGATCTATCTATCAGAAGTCGGTGGACTAATCCTCGCATCGTCAATTCCTGTAAACTTGTTCGAATTATTCGTCATATTTATTGAACGAACAATAATTTCGCTTTTGATAGTAGCACCAATCGCACATTTGTTGTTTATGTAAACGAAAACCAGAGAACGTACAATTCTCTGGTTTTTTTGATTTATTCTATTGTCCACGTAATTGTAACAGTATCTTGCACATCAATGTCGTCAGCCTCAATGTCTATGTCATAGCCCGATTTTGCTTCACAAACCATCCAATCATCCATCGGCGAAGAATATATATCAATTTCTCCCCACGAATAATCTATGTTTAGTATTTCCTTCAACTTCACACCAGAAGCCTTCGCCAACACCTTTGCCTTCGTCGTAGAATCTTCTACAGCTTTTTCTAACAAATCATTCTTGACCTTTTCCTTGTCCTTCACGGTGTAATTAATATCAAACTTCACTTTTACATCGCAATGCGCCAATTCGTACAGAACTTTCCCCAGTATCTTATTGTCATTTTCAAACTCAATATATGTGCGATGCTCGTATTCGTAACCTACGAACTTTTCCTTGTAGTCGTTATTTTTATCGTGATAACTCTTGTATTTTGAATCAATCGAAAAATATGTCGTCTTCAAATTCTTCGGATCGAGCCCCGCATTTTTCAAAGCGTCTCGTAAAATCCTCGTGTCTTGTGTCGATTGTTCAATAGTTTCGTCATAATTCCAGCACAAACCCTCAGCCTTTATCATAATCTTGATAGTATCAGGCTTCACCGAAATCTTGCCCTTTCCCTTTACGCGAATAGTTCTTTCCATAATAATCTCCTTTTGATGATAAATTTATCCTACAACCTCGCCGATGTAAACACTTCTAAAGAATAATCTATGTATTAATTACTCAAATAATTATTTCTTCTCCTCTAATTTTTTAATACCGCCATCTCCAAGTTTTTTAAGTGATAACAATTGTGTTCTTGCAAGTTTTCTAAGTTCTACCATTCTATCTTTTTGATCCACACCTTTTCCAATAAGAATTGCATTATAACTTTCCATATTTGCAAGCACAAGTAATTCATTCAAGCTTGCATAGTCTCTCATATTGCCTTTTAAATCCGGATTTTCTTCACGCCACTGTTTTGCTCTCTTGTTAAATAAGGCAACATTAAGCATATCTGCTTCACTTGCGTATTTAAAAGATAATTGTTCATTAGTTAGGTCTTTTAAGAGATATTCTTTTATTGCATCTGTATGAATTTTGTAATTAATCTTGGAAATTTCTCTATGAAGATTCCAAGTTAATGATAGTTTTGAGGTTTCATCTTCCTTTAATCTTTTATAGTCTTGAATAATATAAAGCTTAAACTCTGGAGAAAGCCAAGACGCAAATTCCATTGCTATATCGTAATGAGCATAAGTTCCTCCATATCGGCCCGCTTTTGAAACTATACCTATGGCATCTGTAGATTCTATCCATTTTCCTGGGGTCATTGTGAATCTATTTAGGCCTGCTTCATTTCTAAACGTGTCGAATTGCACACGGTTAAAATTTGGATTATTCAAAACTTCCCATAATCCTATAAATTCAAGGGTGTTTCTATTTCTCATCCAATTTTGAATAACAAATCTTGGATCATCTGTGTTTTTATATTTTGCTATATCCGTTAAGCTTATATAATCATTTTTAAAATCTTCAGTATATACTTGAATTGAAAATCCCTTAGCAGAAATTTGATCTTTCTTGATTTTCGACAATTTACTCCCTCCTTATGCTGGTGAACTCTTTACAATTTCAAATCCAAGGTTAGCTCCTGTTATGTTATCCATGTGATCACCTGCTATATTTTCATTCTTGTTTATTAAATATTCTTACCTTTTATTATATCAAAATGAGTTTGTTAATTCAGCATTGTAGCTGTTTGTCTGTGCAAAAAAATAGAGCGAAAGTTTGATTTCTTTCGCTCTGATTTTAAAAATTAATTTTGTTTTATGAAAAAATCGGATTTGATTGTTCAAACCCGATTTATCGTTAAATATTAGTTGTCACTTCTTGCAAATCCGTTTTTCATTTCGCAGCTTGCTGTGAATAAAACGTCGTGAAGTAATTTGTCTGTTTTTTCTTTTAAGAAATCTGCCATTTCTTGGTTTGCTTTTTCAAGTAATTCGTGAGCGTTACCTGAGTTCTTAGCAAATTCTTCGTCGTATTTGTTGATGATTTCGTTGGATTTGGATTGAATTGCTCCTTGATATCTTTCGATAAAGATTGCTGTTTTGTTGAAGTGTGCATCGCAAAGTGCAGCTATGATTCTGTTAGCCCAGTAGAAGTTTTCTGATGTTGCTTTTACTACTTGATCACCTACATAGCTTGGAGTTGTTTCTACGTTTGCGTAGAATGCAACGGCTGCGTTGAATGCGTTGCTACCGAATGACAACCATTGAATTGCTCTAATTTCTTCTGGAGCGTATGGTCTTATTTGTGTAAAATGAGTTACATTGTCACGGCTAATTCCCAATGGACGATACATTCCGCGGTAGTTTGGATCTCCGTGTTTTGCGTAGCAATCATAAGGTGTTCCTTCGTAGTGGCTGGACAATATTGTCTTCATATCTTCAACTGTGATTTTTCTTTCTGGTACCATTGCCCATGGCAAATCATCAGATTCTGGTGTGAAATCAGCGTCTACTCCATCCCAAATCAATGTGTTAGGATTGAAATATCTAAGCATAATCCATGCTCTTGGTGTGTTGTATGTGTGATCTGAATGATCATGAGATCCGTATGCTAATCTTGGATTTACATAATCTTCTTGATCCAAGAATAAGTGATGTTTTTCGGACCATTCTTTCAAATCTTTTGAGCACATGAATTCATTTTGTTCACCATAAGCATCGTCGAAATCAAAATAATCAATTCCCAATTGGTTTGGCATTACAACGTATGCATCATCAGGAACTCTTCTTGCCATCCAGTGATGTCCGCCGATTGTTTCCAACCACCAAATTTCGTCAACATCTTGGAATGCGATTCCGTTTGATTCATAAGTTCCGTGTTCTTCAAGTAATTTACCTAATCTTTCAACGCCTTCTCTTGCAGAGTTGATGTAAGGGAGAACCAAAGTTACGAAATCTTCTTCTCCAAGTCCACCGAATTTTTCATCTTTTGTTGGAGATTGAATCAAAGGATCTGCTCCTTGAACTCTTGGATTAGTAGTGATCGTTTCAGTAGCGCTCATTGAAATATTTTTTTCGTTAACGCCTGATGCCGCCCAATCTCCTTCAAATGTGTCAGAGTTTGGAAGTGCTGTGTATCTCATAGGATTATCAGGTAAATCCACCTTGCATCCTGATAAAACTGATTCGTATTTTCTTGGTTGATCTTCTGGTTTTACAACTATAAATCTCTTAGCTGTAAAAATTCCAGAAGGGGAATCTTCACTTCTTGAAATAATTGTGGAGCCGTCAAAGCTCGCTTCTTTACCTACTAATAATGTAGTACATGCCATAATTACATACCTCCTTAAATGTGATATTCTTTTTTAATATCCAATATCATTATACCCCTTTTTTATATTTTTTACACAGAAAAAAGAAAAAAGACTATCGTTTTTTTGATAGTCCTTTTGATTTTATTCCTCTTCGTTTAATGCATCGATTGTATCATCAGTCAATCCCTTTAATTTTTCGACATAGTTTGCATCGTGATTTTTCTTAGGAATCAATATTATCCTGTCGTTTTCAAGTTCACACTCAAATATATCTCCAACTCTTAGGTCGTATTTTCTCATTAATATATCTGGTATTGTAATTTTGTTTCCTTTTTCTACTTCGAAATTCATATTATCCTGCCTTCTTCTGTAATGTTGTGTTTACTTTATTTTAGCATTATTTCTTGAATTTGAAAAGTTTTTCCTATTTGGTTGTTTAATTTTTGAATATGCTACGAAAACTATCATTCCTATAACTGCATTTACTACGATTGCTCCACCTGGTTTAATATCAAATTGATAAGATTGAACTATTCCCAACATCATATACAAAATACCGAGTATTATCGTTATGATGTATGTTTTCTTGTAGCTTTTTGCAATTATGAGTGCTGTGGCTACGGGAAGTACAATCAAAGATGTCACCATCAACGCTCCAACGATTTTGACTGCAAGAGCTATAGTAATCGCTGATAAAAAAGTAAATATTGCATTAATTCGATTTACTTTCACCCCAGCAAGACGAGCGATGTTTTTGTCGATAGAAATAGCCAATAGTCCGGAATATTGCGATATAGACACCACTAAAATTAATATAAAAATCACAGAAATATTTATCACATCTCTGTTTGTTACAGAAGAAATGCTTCCGAAAAGATACGATTCAAATGAGTTTCCTCCAGGAGCAAAATCGGATAAAATCGCTGCAATTCCAAGTCCCGTACTCATTATAACAGCCGTTGCCATATCTCCGTATTGTGGGAATTTTTTTCTGATTAATTCTATTAAAAATGCTGCTATTACACAAACTATTGCAGATCCTACTAATGGGTCGAATCCTAAAATAAGTCCAAGCCCAACTCCACTAAGAGCAGTATGAGAAAGCGCATCTCCTATCATCGATGTTTTACGATTGACCATTATTATTCCAATCATCGGAATCATTATCGAAAGCATCAATCCTGCTACCAATGCTTTTCTCATAAACGCAAATTCTAGCATTTTACAAGCCTCCCTTCAATCATTTCGTATTGTGTTCTCTCAATATCCAAAGCTTCTATTTCTTTTATTTCGTGAGTTACCATTATTACAGTTATGTTGTAATCTTTGTTGAGTTTAGCAATTGTTTTTATAAATTTCTCTTTGTTTTCTTTGTCAACACCTGCAGTCGGCTCATCGAGTATCAAAAGTTTCGGCTCGTTAATCATCGCCCTGCAAATCATAGCTCTTTGTTGAAGTCCTCCCGACAATTCATTTACAGGACGATTAATATATTCTTTCATACCCATTTCTTCCATAATTTTCCTAGCTTTATCGTAATGCTTTTTGCGTGCGACTTTAATTAGCCCAAAATCTTCATACAAATTTAACGTTACAAGCTCCAAACAAGTAATCGGAAACGCAATTTTGTTTACAATATTTATTTGAGGAACATATCCTATATCTCGGTAGCTCTTGTAATCTTTAATATTTTTATCTAAAACTTTGATTTCTCCGTCATCAGCTTTTAACTCTCCCAGCATTAATTTCAATAAAGTTGATTTACCACTTCCATTTCCTCCCAAGATTAAAGCCATTTCTCCTTGATTTATCTTCAAATTCAAATCTTTAAGCACCAAATCTTCATTATAACCAAAGTTTAAGTTTTTAATAGTTACTGCATTCATTTATACACCTGCCTTTTTCATAGATTCGTATAAGTTTTTCAAATTCATCTCAATTAATTCGATATATCCTTGATTATTGTCCTGTTGTTCTTTTGTTATAAATTCCATAGAAGCCAAAGGCTTTATATCTCCTCCCAATTCTTCCGATAAAGTCTTCGCTTCTTTAGGAGGTTTTCCATATTCATAAAATACCGTAGTAATGTTTTTCGTTTTCGCAAAATCCACGGCTTTTTTTATTGTTTTAAGACTTGGACTTTCCATGCTAGTAAGACCCTCTAATGGATACTGAGTAAGCCCAAAATCCCTCGCTATATATGCATAAGCGTAATGTGTTACCAAAAAGCTTTTATTGTCTAATTTACTAAATTTTTCTTTGTATTCTGCGTCAATATCTGTCAATTTATCAACGTATTTCAATTTATTTTTTCGATAAATTCTCTCGTTATCTGGGTATTTTTGTATCAATTTATCTTGGATACTATTCAAATATTTTTTTGCATTTACAACAGATAACCATGAATGTGGATCGTAAGTTATCTTGTCAAACCCTGACGAAGATCCTTCCATTACAGGCTTTAATTTGCCCTCATCTTGAAGCAATTTACCGTTAGTATCTTGTAAATAATATGGTAGCAAATCTTCGCTTATTCTGTCCGATACGAAAATCCACTTGCCATCATCTTTTATATTGTAAAATATCTCCCCAGATTCATGGCCCATTTCAAGGCCATATACTTTTCCTTCTTCAACATCGAAAGTGTTTTTTTGGTGAACAATCTCACCTTTTTGATTCATAATTTCCTTAGCTTTTTTCACCAATTCTTTTTTGTCTTCTCCATTGTATTTGAAGAACGCAACTCTCATAATATCTTCATGAGTATGCCCAAAATCTATCTTTCGTTTTCCCTTTGTTAAGTCCAATTGTGCCATATATTGAAAATCGCCCCTTGCAGCAGCTCCTTTATACGTGATCAGCTCTACAGAATCCGACAACTTCAAAATATCCAAATTAGGCAAATTCTCGTGCACCTTGTCAACCCAATGTTCCATATTCGCACCATTTACAACCAGCAAATCTGCATCGGCAAGTTTTTTCATATCCTTAGCAGACGGCTCCCACAAATGAGGCTCCTTATCCACAGGCATAAAAGTTCTCACCTCAACAGTATCTCCTGCAATCATCTTCACCAAATCATGCACAGGAAAAAACGATGTGTAGATAACAGGTTTTCCTGAAGATTTTTTCGTGTGATTGGAACATCCCGCAAACAAAACCATGCACAAGGCTAATAGAAAACTCAAAAATCTCTTTTTCATCTAAATTCTCCTTTTCAAAAATCAAAGGACAGGTCGTCCCTGCCCTTTGTCAATTTCATATTCCAACCTTATTCTTCGATTTCTCCGATAATTTGTTTATCAGTTGTGTTTGGTTTTACGAAAGTTGGGAACCAGCCTTCCTTTGCAAATAATTCTTCCTTGTCATTACCATATCTCATGTGGAAATGTGTCAACTCTTCTTCGCCGTGAATTGGCATCATCAACAAAACTTTATATTTTGCATTAGAATCCACAGCTTCAAAAACATCCCATTCTAGCATGTGTGATCCATGTTTTACAGCCTTTTTTTCCACAAATTTGTACTCAGTTTCAGCTATTTTATCTCCATTTTCTGAAGGGATTTTACTTGTGAATGTAATCTTGTTTCCGTCGATTTTCAATCCATTGAATTCACATTTTCTTTTTTCAAGATAATCTGCTTTTGCTTTTTTCTCATCAATATTTTCTTTTTTTGCTAAAGTTTTGTAAGCACCTTGAACTTCTGGTTTTTCCAAATAGCTTCCCATGTTGTTCCATTCTCCGTCCCAATCAGACAAGCTTACTTCTTCCTTTTTGTCCTCAGTTTTTTCAGTAGCCTTGCTGTCTTCTTTTTTATCTTCTTGTTTTTGCTCAGCTTGTTTTGTGTTTTCTTTCGGTGCATCTTTTTGTGCTCCACAACCATTCAGCAATAACGCCGCTGACATCACTCCAACTATAGCCATCAATTTTAATTTATTCATATCAATACTCCTTATTTGTATTTGTTAGTAGAACAATACAAGTAGTTATTAATATCCCAAAATAAATTCGAATGCATTCTAATTTTATTAATTAATTAACTTATTACAATAAAATCTTATTTCTCATTCTAATCATTCTATTCAATTTTAAATATGTAATAAGTTTTTTGAGAATTAAAAACTTATTTAGTTGCAAATTACGTCTAATCTGCAAAATCAATTGTAAAAATCATCCTACTAACTTTATCCAAATAAATAATAACATTATTTTTTTATTCTGTCAATAATGATAATCATTTGTATTTAGATTTTTTCAATCAAAAAATCGGACTTGAATAATCAAATCCGATCTGTGATGTTCTATTTATCTTGTTTATTCATTGTGCAACAGTCTAATCTTTCTTCACCGAAAGTGTTTTTGTTTTCGTTGCCCAATTTTTTTAAAAATTCTTCAAAATTTTTCTTTATTTTACTAAAAATTTTCATTTAATCACTACCTTTTTAGTTTCAATGTCAACTTGTTTACATTTATATTATACACCTATTGAGTTTCATTTTCAAATTCTACAAAAATTTGACGTGATTAGAAGTTTAAATTATAATATTAGTAGTTACAGTTCATATGTTTTGAATTTGAACTTCTAATTTCGTTTATGGAGGAAATCAATGAGCTTTGGTGCTAAATTAAAACAACTTAGAGAAGACAGGGGTCTTACCCAGACAGAACTTGCGGACAAGCTTGGTGTTACTTTGAAGACTATAAGTAACTACGAAACTAAAGGCACTCGTCCACGCACGCAAGATATGTACAAAAAAATTTCGGAATTTTTCAATGTTGACATCAATTTTTTGTTGACTGTTGAAGATAATTTCGTGCTGGATTCTGCTAAAAAATTCGGATATTCTGGTAAAAAAGATGCGGAGAATTTGGTGGATAATTTGTCAGGGCTTTTTGCTGGAGGTTCTCTTCCTGAAGAAGACAAGGATAAACTTTTCAATGCGATTGCTGAGGCGTATTACGAAGCCAAATTAGAGAATAAAAAATACGGAAAAAACAAGAATAAAAGGTAGTCTTATGTACAATAGATGGATATATGATAAGGTAAATAGTTTGGTTGAAAAATACCACACCAGAAATCCCGAGGAGCTTTTGGAGTTGTTGGGAATTAAGCTTCATTATATCGATAGTCCGTCCAAACTTTTGGGAGTGTATCAAGTAATTCTTAGAAATAGGGTTATTTTGATTGCGAACAACATCGGAAGTTTGAAAAAAATCGTACTGGCTCACGAGATTGGCCACGATCAACTCCACAGAAAATACTGCATTGATGGCCACGCTTTTCACGAGAACAAGGTGTTCAATCCTACCGATGTTTTTGAAAACGAAGCGAATATTTTCGCGGCGCATCTTTTGATTTCTGATGAGGATTTGATTAAAACTATGCGCGAGTACACTGACGACAAGACTATGGCGTACAAGTTAGGTGTGGATATTAATTTGTTGAATTTGAAAATATCTGAAATGGTGAAGCTGAACAAGTTTCCTGCAGATATTTTCTATATTGAAAATCCAAAATCTACGTTTTTGGAAGATTACAGTCCGTTGGATGACGAGTAAGGAGGTTGTTATGGGACTTATAGATTACTCTTTGGAGCCAAAATCTGATATTGCTTTTGTGGATATCAAAAGTTTTTATGCAAGCGTTGAATGCGTCAAGAGAAATCTGAATCCCTTGACAACTTCTCTTTGCGTTATGAGTAATTCCGACAATGCAAGTGGGCTAATTCTTGCAAGCTCTCCAACTTTCAAGAAAGTTTTTGGAAAGAAGAATGTCGGTAGGGCTTTTGATTTGCCTTTTCACGTCTGCGATAGGAAGTTTAACTTCCAATCAGCTCTCAGACAAAATTTACCAATAACTGATTCATATATAAATTACATCGAAACGTGGGCGAAAAACACCGTCATCGTTCCTCCTCGAATGGCATTATATATTGAGGAGAATTTGAAAATCCAGAAGATTTTCATGAATTACGCAGCGAAAGACGAGATTCTTCCCTACTCTATCGACGAGGGATTTATCGATTTGACAACTAGTTTGAACTATTTTATCCCCGATAAAACAATATCTCGCAAGGACAAGTTGGATTTGATATCTTCTAGGATTCAAAACGAAATCAGAAACAAAACTGGTTTGTATTCTACTGTTGGAATGAGTAATTCCAATCCTCTGTTGGCAAAACTTGCGCTGGACAACGAAGCTAAGAAAACTGTGAATATGAGAGCGAATTGGTCTTATGAGGATGTTGAAGAAAAAGTGTGGAATATTCCAGATTTGACAGATTTTTGGGGAATTGGAGAAAGAACAAAACGAAGGTTGAATAAATTGTGTATTTTTTCGGTGAGAGATCTCGCAAATTCCAATCCAGATATTTTGAAACGAGAATTCGGAATTATGGGCGTGCAGTTGTGGTTTCACGCGAACGGCGTAGATGAATCCAAAGTCACACAACCTTACAAAGGAAAATCCAAGGGACTGGGCAATTCACAAGTTCTTCCCAGAGATTACTCCAAGAAAAGTGAAATCGAAATAGTTCTCAAAGAAATCGCAGAACAAGTCGCAATCAGAATTCGACGAATCAAAAAGAAGGCGACTGTGGTGTCGATCTACGTTGGATATTCCTACAAGGAAAACAAAAGATCCATACACGCACAAAAAACCATCTCCCCTTCCCAATCAACAGCTGAGCTCACGAAACATGTTATGGATTTGTTCCATCAAAAATATCAGGGAGGATCTGTCAGAAGACTTGGCGTTAGCTACGAAAATTTGGTGGACGAATCGTGCATATCATTTTCGCTTTTCGAAGACATTGAGAAAATAGAAAAACAGAAGAATTTGGAAGCTGCAATCGATGAAATCAGAGACAAATACGGATTCACTTCCATTCAAAAAGCGACATCTCTCATGGAAGGATCGCGTGTAATCGAACGAAGCAAACTAATCGGCGGCCACTGCGGCGGAATGGACGGTACTTATGATTATTAGAAATTATCTCCCCTACAAATCAGCAAGGGAATATTGCGACAGAAAAATGGCGAAATGGATGGGATTTTTCCTGTCAGAACACACAACAGCACTACATTCGATGAATGAAAATATAAGCGTTCAATCGTTGAGTGCGAGTAGTTTGCTTTTACTGATAAGCCAAGCTTTTCTGAATGATTTCACAGTTGAAATCTTCATACTCAACAACAAATCATACGTCGGGACAATCTACGATTTTTTCGAAGACAAGATATATTTCGAAAGCGACAATCAAATGATAGAGATAAAATTCAGCGAGATTTTGAACATTAATTTGATGGAGTAGTTATGAACACATTACACAAAAACACATTTCAATTCGATTATTTTTCGGACAATTTCATAGCTTTTGAAAAAGATTTTTACAAATACGCAAACATCAACGTGCCTCTTACATTTCTGACAGACGACATTTTGGAACACATGGTGACTACGAAAAGTGATTATTTCAGAATAAATGCGAAAAACTGCAAAGATAATCGCGACCATTATTTTATCTTCAGGAAAAATTTCGTAAAAGAAAACAAATCCATAATTCTTTTTGAATACGTCGGTCACAAAACGCAAACTTAAAGATTTGTAGAAATTTTATTTACTTGTGTTGTAAAGTTGCGGTTTTGCTATGTCGTGAAATAAAAAGAAATTTCATAACAAAGGAAAGTAGAAAACCAGTTTGTGCGAATATCTAGACTACGTAAATTTGTGATTTCTAAATCTCAAAATCCTAAAATCGCAAGCACGCTAGCGCTTACGCAAATGCGATTTTGGACGGATTCTTTCGATTTGAAATCAGATAAATTTCCTCCGTATGATATTCTTAGCAAAGCTGGTAATCTACTTTGTTTCAATGCACTCACAAATATTCTCAAAAATCACTGGACGTTTACGTTTTACAGGAATAAGAAAACACAAAAACCCTTATACACACGACGACAAAATCGTCGATTTCTATGCATAAGGGTTTGTTTATCACAGTCTTTGTCTGTGATTTATTTTGTCAAGAACTAAAGTCTTTCTAGAAGTGATTTCACAAATTCGTAAGTTCTTTGGGTAGATTCAATTGAAAGTCTTTCCTTAGGACTGTGAACGTCTTTCATAGTAGGTCCAATGGAGATCATTTCCATGTCTGGGAAAGTATCTATGAATACTGCTGGTTCCAATGCTGCGTGGACTACTTCCACTTTCATTTCTTTTCCAAACAAATCTTTGTATGTTTCAAGCGCTAAGTTTCTCAATTCAGAATCTTTTGCGAACGCCCATGGTTTGTAATAATCTTCCTTCTTAACTTCAAATCCGTATTTTTCATAAACTTTTGACACATCTTCAGTGTGTGCGTCGAAAGTTTCTGGGTTTGAACTTCTAAGAGAAATAGTTACCTTCAACACATCATCTTTTATTTCAAATATTGCCAAGTTGTTGGAGCATTCAACGATATCTGGATATTCCTTCATCATGCTGTAAACTCCGTGAGGAACATCTTCTATGAAAGATAAGATATCTTTTTTGTCTTTTTCATCCAAAACTTTTTCGGCGTTGTCGCATTTTTCAATCTTAACTCTCATATCCTTATCTAATGGATATTTTGCAATTAAATCAGAAAAATCAACATCGTAATCGTCTTCGTTAGAACTGAACACAACCTTAGCATCTCTTGGAATAGCGTTGTGTTTTGTTCCACCTTCTATACTAACAAGTGATACAGGAGATTTTTCTTCTACCAATTTCAAAGCTTCACGTGCAAATTTGATGGAGTTACCTCTTTGTTGGTGAATTTCCATTCCTGAGTGACCACCAAGCATGTTGTTGATGTTCATTACAAATGTGTTTTTCATTTTATTGTCCACGTAATTTAGCTTTTTCGTACCAATTATATTGTGTCCACCAGAACAACCAGACAACAAAATTCCTTCTACTTCAGCGTCAATATTCAAAAGTTTTCTACCTTTGATATTTTCTCTCTTCAAAGCTCTTGCGCCGACCATTGTAGTTTCTTCATTAGTAGTAACCAATAATTCAAGCGCTGGATGCTTAGCGTCCTTGTCTTCCATAATCGCAAGTCCAATAGCACTTGCAATACCATCATCTGCCCCCAAAGTAGTTCCTTCTGTTTTAACCCAGTCACCATCTACAACTAGTGGAATAGGATCTGTCAAAAAGTCGTGTTCAACTCCGTCAGCTTTTTCTGCAACCATATCCATGTGGCCTTGAATTACAACTGAAGGATGATCCACATAATCTGGATGAGCTGGTTTTCTGATTATAATGTTATTGCTTTCGTCTTGAATTGTTTCAAGTCCCAGTTCTTTTCCAGTCTTGTATAAGAAATCACTCACTGCTTGTTCATTTCCAGATTCTCTAGGAATTTTAGTCAATTCTTCAAAATAATGAAACACTCTTTCTGGTTTTAAATTTTCTAACATATTTTCTCCTTTTCTGTTCAAATTACTGTTCAAACAAACACATTCTTTGAGATTAACCCAAAGAATGTGTTCAAATTTCTAAATTAATGTAACAATATTCCCGAAAGAATACCGTAGTAGTTACCAATTACATAACCTAACGTACCTACCAGAAGTGCTGGAACGATAAGTTCTGTCCAACCTTTTGATACAGCCATTGCTGCTGCAGTAGTTGGCCCACCAACGTTCGCATTTGATGCGATAATGATTTCTTCGATGTTGAATTTGAAAAGTTTTCCAAATATCAATGAGATTACTAAGTTGATTAATACAACGATTAATGCGAATACTAATAACAATGGAGATTCTCTCAAAATCAATCCTATTGAAGCTGGAGCTCCAATAACTGCGAAGAACAAATAAATCAAGAAAGTACCAATTTCTTGGCTACCTCTGATAGATGAAATTTGTTTAGGAAATACTGATGCAATTATCATAGTAAATGTAGTCATTAACAAGTATTTATTTCCCAATAATCCACCTAAAATTGCACTTCCAGCTCCTTCGCCTGAGAATAAGTTTCCAAAAACAGTGGCTAATTTGTCAGAAATAGCTACGATAACAAATGATAATGCAACTGTGAAAGCAATGTCTTTAAGAGAAATTTCTTTTGCTCCCCAATATTTTGCAGCCATAGTTTTATTAGCTTCCTTGTCAGATTCTGATTGTTCTTCCAAAGCGTTAACAAGTGGCATCTTGTAATGTTTTTTGATAACAGCCATTGTTGGAAGTGCCATCAATGTAAAGAAATATAAAGCCATAAGTAAGTTATCTGCAACTAAAGCAGCAGATACAGTTGCTCCTGGAACCTTGTATTGTTGACTCATTGCAACGAAGTTTACTGAACCACCAGTATAAGTACCCACAAACATTGGAACGATATCGTTCAAAGCAGGAATAGCATTCTTCAAAGCAAAGTATGCAACAAATCCACCTAAAATTGTTCCAATACCACTGAATAAATAAATAATTAAAACTCTTCCTGAATCTCTACCAATTTTTTTGATATCAGCGTTAAATAACAACATTGGTACAGCCAAAGGAACTACATAATCCCATACAGCATCGTAAACAGGTGCTTCTGTTGGAATAATTTTAAGGTTTGACAAAATTAAAGTAAAAGTCAAAGCCAAAATACATCCTGTAACCTTACTTGCCCATGTATATTTTTGTTCCAAATATATTGCAAGAGCAGCACATGATGCCAACACAGCCCAAAGTATCCAAGTACTTTCGGCACTAATAAATGATCCCATAAGAATCCTCCTTCAAAATATTTTATTTAATTAAATTATAATACTAATAAATAAATTATGCAAGTGTTTTCTTAAAATTTATAAATAAAATCACAAGTAATTTACTTGCTTTTAAATCCACATCTTTACAATAATTTTCCGTTAAAATCAAATCATTTTTGTGTTAAATATGAAAATGTTTTTGTTCACACAAATAAAAAAGGCATTAGATTTACTAACGCCTTCAAAATTATTTTTGAATCATTGTGTTCAGCACAATAATATCCGTTTCCTTCATACCTTCCTTAGCAACATAACCAATGCTTCTGATAGTTTCTTCGATATCGTCTTTTAATAAACCATCTCCAGGTTCGAAGTTTCTGTTATTTTTCGCCAAATAATATCCTGAAATTCCTGCATCCACAGCTGTTGCGATTTTTGCAGCACAGGATGCCTTAGCACCATCACAAATCATACCCGATGCAATCATCAAGGCATTGCCGATTGTTTTTTCAATCAAATCCAAATCCTTAGTTTCCATGTAGCAAATTCCAGCACCTGCAGCAACTCCCGCAGAAGTAACTCCGCAAAAAGCTGAAAGTCTACCTATAAATCTCTTGATATGAAGAGCAGTCAAGTTCGTAATCAAAAGTCCACGATATAATGTTTCTCTGTCGTAATTTTTTTCATTCGCAAATACAACAAGTGGCATCGTGCAAGTTATACCTTGGTTTCCACTTCCTGCGTTTATTACAACTGGTAGTGAACAGCCACTCATACGTGCATCTGATCCTGCTGCAGCTCTTGCCTTAGCTTTTGTTCTGATAGATTCATCTTCATCCATCAAAATCTTGCCCATTGCAACTCCCCATTTTCCAGTCAAACCCTCATCGGAAATATCAGAATTTAACGTAATTTGTTTTTCCAACAAATCCTTAACCTCATCTAGGTTAACATTGTTTGCGTATTCAAAAATATCCCTTACTGAAAGTTCGTCATAATTTTCGTATTCTGGTGTGTGAGTGTAGCAATTATCAATATGTATTACTTCATCGTTTTTAGTAACCTTCACGATATTTGTGTGTTTGTTTTTGATTTCAACATCTACAGTATTTCCATTGTCGTCCTCTGCTACAATTTCTATGTCTAAGTTTTCCACGCCTTCTTTTAAGCTAACAGTGATGATGTCCTTTGCCATCAAATCCTTCGCAGCCTTGATGTCATCTTCTGTAACCTTTGACAAAACCTCAAGACCAAGACAAGAATCACCCGCAACAGTTCCAATAGCAGTCGCAGCTTCCACGCCCTTCATACCATTAGTGTTTGGAACAGTAACGCCCTTAACATTTTTGATGATGTTTCCTGAACACATAACCTCTATCTTACATGGAATAACCCCCAAAACTTCCCTAGCCTTTGCCGCTGCCAACGCAATAGAAATCGGTTCAGTACATCCCAACGCCATAATTAATTCAGATTTTAATAATTCAGTGTAATTCTTCATTTGTACTCCTCAATAAAAAATAATTTTATAACAATTTCTTCCATACATTAACCATTATAACACCAGAAATACATTATTGTAAATGATTTCAAACTCTTACAAATATTTCTATTTACGACTGAAAATTTTATCTTCACGGCTATTTCAACACAAAAATATCCCCTCTATCATTTAGTCCGATAAAGAGGATATCAAATTTTATTAAGATTTTATTTTTGTTTGTTATTGTAGAAGTACACAAACAATGGTACTAATACATATCCGATAAACATTGATACTATTGCAAGATAGTTAGGAGCTAATACTCCGTTGTTATCAACAGTAAATTGCTTAACCCAACTAAATTTTGCAAGTAAAACTAGAGTTAACAAAAGTGCTATGATAGGAATTATAACATCGGTGAAGAAGTTTTTCTTTACATCTTGAACTATTTCTTGCTTGTTCTTTCCATAATAAAACCATATCAAAGCAAGCGGAACAATAACAAATTGTGCAAATCTAGCAATTGCGCTTATTATCATTATTGAACCCATGTTGTATTTAAAAGCGATTGGCAATATAATAGCCAAAACAGCTGTAATTACCATTGAAAATAATGGGAATCCTTTGTCTGTTCTTTTTGCAAATATTTTAGGAACTTGGTTTTCATTAGCCATTGATTCAATTATTCTAGGTGTGTGGAAAGAAGCTGCGACATTAATACCAAACATAGATATCAATGAACCATAAAGAATTATTGAACGAACAATATTATTCTTAAATACAGCTACAAGAGCAACTACTTCTTTTGTGTTTACCATAGCTACTGGATCTATCATCATTGATACAAGTACAATTCCGAAATAAATTGCAGCAATTATTATTATTCCCAAAGGAATTGCTTTTGGCAAATTCTTTTCTGGTTGTTCCATATCTTCTGAGCCAGACGCCACACTTTCGAAACCAGTAAAAGCATAAAATGCTGCAATTACAGCAATTACTATACTTTCCAAACTCATATTACTTGTCACATCGGCTGTAATTGTTTCTACTTGTGAGAAATTGTTTTGTCCTGTCATTATAACTACCACTAATCCTGCTACAATCGCAGTGACTAAAGCCAAAAGTTTACCAATAGTAGAAATATTACTAACTAATTCTAAAACCCTTGTACCACAAACATTGATTACAAATAAAATTGTCATCAAAATTATGAATCCTATGGTAATGTAATTAAAATTAGTATTATCTGCTCCAAATATATTAAGTACAGTTTTGACTACACCTGTTGCCATAACTCCCCAGGCTATTGCAGCAGAAAAGAATCTTGTAATACCAATATACAATCCCCAATTATCTCCAAAAGCAGCCTTAGTGTAAGCATAAGATGCCCCACCCTTTGACACGTATTTTGCAGAAGATGCAAAAGTAATCGCCAAAAAAGCTGCAAAAACAGCCGCCGCTAAATAAATGAAAGGCGCATATTTGCCCGACATTTGAACTACAGATCCAGGTGACAGGAATATCCCTGAACCGATTATAGAATTTATAGTCAATAAAACAATTGACCAAAATCCCAATTTCTTTGTTGCATTATTCATTTTTTTACTCCTTTAATAAGTATTTTTTATTAATTCACTGAATAAAAGATTCATCTTTTCTTCAGACGAATGAAGCATTTCCGGATGCCATTGAACACCAAGCATATATTTATAGTTAGGATTTTCAATCGCCTCCACTACACCATCTTTGCTAACTGCCGACGTAATAAATCCATCTGCCACCTTATCTATGATTTGATGGTGAAAAGAATTTACCATAATAGTGTCTTCATTGAAAATCTCTTTTAACTTAGTATTATCAATTAATTCAACACTGTGAGTTGTCAAATATGGAAAATTCACTTGATTATGTTTTATAAACGTATCTTTTTTTAATCCAACATCTTGATGCAAACTACCACCATAGTAAACATTCAAAATTTGAAAACCTCTGCAAATTCCCAAAATCGGAATGTTCTTTTCAATCGCAAATTTTACCAAATTAAAATCAAACACATCTCTTTCTGGCAAAATACCACCTAAATTCTTGTGTGGTTCTTGATTATAAAACCTTGGAGTAACGTCATGCCCTCCACTTAAAATCAATCCATCAACATTTTGGATTTGTTCTTTTATAACTTCTTCACTGCTGTTCATAGGTATTATGTACGGAATTCCTCCATTTTTTATTACTGATTTTACATAATCCTCATTTACATAACTTCTCCTATAACCAGGAAAATTTCCAGATCCATCAATGATAATAGATCCTGAAATTCCTATAATTGGTTTACTCATAAAAATCTCCTTATCTTTGAATCATTGTGTTAAGCACAATAATGTCCGTTTCTTTCATACCTTCCTTAGCAACATAACCAATACTTCTGATGGTTTCTTCGATATCGTCTTTTAACAAACCATCGCCAGGTTCGAAGTTTCTGTTATTTTTTGCCAAATAATATCCTGAAATTCCTGCATCTACAGCTGTTGCTATTTTTGCAGCACAGGATGGTTTCGCACCATCACAAATCATACCCGATGCAATCATCAACGCATTTCCTATTGTTTTTTCAATCAAATCCAAATCCTTAGTTTCCATGTAGCAAATTCCAGCACCTGCAGCAACTCCCGCAGAAGTAACCCCACAAAAAGCTGAAAGTCTACCAATAAATCTCTTGATATGAAGAGCAGTCAAGTTTGTAATCAAAAGTCCACGATATAATGTTTCTCTGTCGTAATTTTTTTCATTAGCAAACACAACCAAAGGCATCGTGCAAGTTATACCTTGGTTTCCACTTCCTGCGTTTATTACAACTGGTAGTGAACAGCCACTCATACGCGCATCTGATCCTGCTGCAGCTCTTGCCTTAGCTTTTGTTCTGATAGATTCATCTTCATCCATCAAAATCTTGCCCATAGAAACTCCCCATTTTCCAGTCAATCCTTCATCGGAAATTTCAGAATTCAAAGTAATTTGTTTTTCCAACAAATCCTTAACCTCATCTAGGTTAACATTGTTTGCGTATTCAAAAATATCCCTTACTGAAAGTTCGTCATAATTTTCGTATTCTGGTGTGTGAGTGTAGCAATTATCAATATGTATTACTTCATCATTTTTGGTAACCTTGACGATATTTGTGTGTTTGTTTTTGATTTCAACATCCACAGTATTTCCATTGTCATCATCTGCTACAATTTCTATGTCTAAGTTTTCTACGCCTTCTTTTAAGCTAACAGTGATGATGCTCTTTGCAATCAAATCCTTCGCAGCCTTAATGTCATCTTCTGTAACTTTTGACAAAACCTCAAGACCAAGACAAGAATCTCCCGCAACAGTTCCAATAGCAGTCGCAGCTTCCACGCCCTTCATACCGTTAGTGTTTGGAACAGTAACGCCCTTAACGTTTTTGATAATATTTCCTGAACACATAACCTCTATCTTACATGGAAAACTTCCCAAAACTTCCCTAGCCTTTGCCGCTGCCAACGCAATAGAAATCGGTTCAGTACATCCCAACGCCATAATTAATTCAGATTTTAATAATTCAGTGTAATTCTTCATTCTTACCCCTTATTTTCCCATAATATTGTTTATTGTTTATTTATTAACCATATAGTCAACAAAAGTTTACCAATTAAAAAATAACTATAAACATCATCGTAATAAGTGTTATAGTTATTTTTTCTAATTATAGCATGGTGATTATAATTTTGTAAATAGTTTTTTTGATTTATTTAATATTTATTAAATATATTATGTTTTCTTTGTCTCTTTGTTAAATTTTTCATTGTATGTTTCATAATTCTCTATAGGTTGAATCGCCCACAATTTCATCTATACAACCTCTGTTACAAATATTCCAAAATAACCTTCCATTCTTTTTCCAAATCATCCAACCTGTATCTAGCATTTGCAGGTGATGTCGAAGGAAGCTTCGTAGCATCCACACCCAAATTCTTAGCGTGATATTTCTCAAAACACTCAAAAGAAGCAGTCCCGTTGCAAAAAACATGATTAATATTTGCACAATCCACAATCTCCTTCAAATTAGAAGGCACCACGTTTTTGATACTAGAATCTGATGAACCAATAATATCGCACTGATAAATCGAATCGTACACAGCAATATTATGCTCCAACAAAAACCTCTTCCTCTTCTCAATACTCACATCCAAATCCACATCGAAAAGACTCTCCATCAACTTCCAAAACCTGTTTTGTGGATGACCGTAGAAAAACCCGTACTCCCTAGTCTTCACCGACGGAAAAGAACCCAAAATCAAAACCTTCGAATCCTCATCGTAAAGAGGAGACAACGGATGAACAATCGTCTCATAATTTCCCTTCATAAAATCCCCCTATCAACCTAGATTATATCATAACGACACAACGGCGCCTTCGTCCCCCGTTGGTGTTAAGCGAAGTTTTTTCTTTTGTTGATTTTTATTATTGTGAAATAAAATAGATTATTAGATTTGATAAGGATGCATTGAAACAAACAAAAAAGATCGTAGCTAAATGAGTCATCTGGAAAAAATTGTGCAAAATTCAATCGAAAAAATCCGTCCAAAATTTGACCGCGTAAGCGAAGCGTGCTTCAAATTTTAGGATTTTGAGATTAGAATTTTTGCAATTTTTGTAAGCCAGACGAATGTGCTACGAGTTTTGTGTTTTCCATGTCTCTGTCATGCGTCGGTGTCCAGCGATTTGTAATTATGTGAAACAAAGTAGATTACCAAGTTTGCTAAGAATATCATACGGAGAAAATTTAGCTGATTTCAAATCGAAAAAATCCGTCCAAAATTTGACCGCGTAAGCAAAGCGTGCTTCAAATTTTAGGATTTTGAGATTTAGAAATCACAAATTTGCGTAGTCTAGATATTCGTGCAAACTGGTTTTCTACTTTACTTTGTCTTTAAACTACCTCAATTCCCCGCATTAAAAAAGAGGTGCCCTCGCACCCCTCATTATCTACTCAAAATCATATCGAATTTTTGTTTCAACTCTTGTGTTGATGCTGCAACATCTCCCGTCGAAAAAACCGCCGATGTCAATGACACAGAATCCACATTACAGTCGAAAATCATCCTAATATTGTTCTTGTTAATGCCACCAATCGCAGTGATTGGAATGTGAATATTCTCAGCAATCTCCTTCAACGTGTCGATTGTAACCCTCACGAAATCATCTCCAGTGAACGTCGGAAAAATCGCCCCCACGCCAATGTAATCAGCGCCAGCCTCTTGTGCCTCCAACGCTTGTTCCAACGTGTGACAACTAATCCCAATAATCTTATTGTCACCAAGAATCTCCCTAGCGTACTTAATCGGCATATCCTTTTGTCCCAAATGCACCCCGTCGACATCGCATGCCTTAGCAATATCAACCCTGTCATTCACAATCAAAAGTTTGCCCATGCTTTGAGTAATCTCTTTTATCCTAAAAGCCTCGCGCATAATGCTTCGTGTATCCATGTTTTTTTCTCTAAGTCTCACAGAATCTGCACCATTTTTTAGCGCAATCTCAATAGTCTCTGACAAATCCCTGCCCTTGAGAGTTTGTTTATTCGTGACCAAGTTCAAACCTAAGTTAAATTCCTTATTCATTTTCCAACTCTCCTTCAAAAAATTTGTAGAAATGATTTGTCGGCCCATTTCCCTTGCCAATATGCAAATCATGCTTAATAGCATTAGTAATGTAATCCTTGCTGAATTTCACAGCGTCATCTATTGATTTTCCAAGCGCCAAATTACTAGCGATCGCACTTGAGAGCGTACAGCCCGTCCCATGAGTGTTCTTCGTGTCAATCTTTTCAGTCACAAATTCGTGAAAATTCTCGCCATCATACAAAATATCAATCGCATCTCCCACATGATGACCGCCCTTCACAAGAACGTATTTCGCTCCCATATCGTGAATAATCACAGCACACTTTTTCATATCGTCCACACCGTCGATTTTCATTCCACTAATTCTCTCTGCCTCTGGAATGTTCGGAGTTATACAAGTGCATAAAGGAATTAAATCCTCAATCAACAAATCAATCGCATCTTCTTGCATCAAACAAGCGCCGTGCTTTGCATACATCACAGGATCTAACACCACATTTTCTGGTTTGTACTCCAATAATTTGTCCCTAACACAACTCATAATCCTCCTGTTTGATAACATTCCGATCTTCACAGCGTCAGTTCCCATATCATTATAAATACAATCAATCTGATCCCTTATAATCTCATTGGGCAAATCCTCAATCGACACCACCTCAAAAGTATTCTCTGCGACCACCGAAACAATAACGCTCATCGCATACACCCCGTGTGCCGACATAGTCTTGATATCCGCTTGAATCCCCGCTCCGCCTGAACAATCCGAACCTGCAATCGTAAGAACTTTCTTCATAACTCCTCCTAATAATTTGCTGCAAATTAAATTATATACCTATAATCATTTTACTTCAACTAATCCCTGTTGTAGAGTTTCACAATCGAAGAAATTTTACATTCAAGCTCATCCGTAAGCCAATCTTTTTTCATTCTCCACGTCCAATTACCCAACGTATTAGGCGTGTTCGTCCTGTAATCATCATCCAAACCCAAGAAATCCTGCATCTGACACATACACAGACTAGCACTCGTCATGTACGCAACTTTTATCATAGCCATTTCCACATCAACTGAGTTCACATAATTTTTAATGTATTCAAGCTCTTCTGAAGACCTGCTTGTAACAAATCCATTTAACGTTTGATTGTCGTGAGTTCCAGTGTAGTAAACACAATTTTCTCCCACGTTGTGAGGCAAATAATCCGATTCCTCGTTCACATCAAACGCAAACTGCATCACCTTCATGCCTTTGAAACCAAATCTGTCGCGCAAATCTATAACATCATCAGTAATCAAACCCAAATCCTCGGCAACAATCCTGTCAATCAAGTTTTCTTTTTTCAAAATCTCGAAAAACTCCTCGCCCTTTGCCTTAATCCAGTGTCCGTTTTCAGCAGTATTTTCCGATGCATCAATCGCCCAAAAAGCTTCAAATCCTCTAAAATGATCCAAGCGAAGCACATCGTACATTTTCAAATTGTGCTTCAACCTTTTTAACCACCAGTCAAAACCAGTTTTCTCACAACAATCCCAATCATACACAGGATTACCCCAATATTGCCCAGTTTCAGAAAATCTGTCCGGAGGAACACCTGCAGCCAGCTTCGGTGACAAATCCTCGTTCACCACAAACATATCGGGATTTTGCCACATATCACTGCTTTCCTTCGACACATAAATCGGTAAATCTCCAAATATTTTTATCCCCAAATCATTCGCGTAATTTTTCAATTCGAAATACTGCTTGTAAAACAAACATTGTACGAACATATTGTATTCAATCTCAGAAGCTAACAAATTTTCGTAATAATCGACGCTTTTCTTCTTGCGGTATTTTATTTCATACGGAAATTCCAACCAAGATTTGCCATTAAAATGCTTTTTCAAAGCCTGAAACAAACAAAATCCACGAACAAGTTCACGCTCACTAAAATTTTCTGTGTCGATTATCTTCAAAATCTGGTTGTTCTCAAAAGCCTTTCGTAAAATCTCATCCTTTGATTTTGCCACATAATCGTAATCCACAAAATCATCTTCGAATTTGTAGCCACGAACATCACTCTTCGTCAGCAAACCATCCTCAATCAACTTGTCGATGTCGATGTACATGTAGTTTCCAGCAAAAGTTGATGGCGACAAATACGGACTGTTGCCATCAGAACTAATCGGAACAAGTGGCAATATTTGCCAGTAAGTTTGCTTTGATTTCTTCAAAAACCTCACAAACTCATACGCACTCTCTCCAAAACTTCCTATTCCATATTTTGAACTTAAACTGAACACAGGACACAAAATCCCTGCTTTTCTATTACCACTCATATTAGCCCTTCTTGTTTTGTTCACGATACATTCTCGTGTAAATCTTGCCATTTGCCAACAATTCTTCGTGCGTACCTTTTTCCACAATAACGCCCTTGTCCAACACGTAAATGCAATCCACGTTTTTAATCGTAGACAATCTGTGTGCAATTATAAATGTAGTCCTGTTTTGTTTCAATTTATCGATTGCGTATTGAATCACAGATTCCGTTTGCGTGTCGATGTTTGCAGTCGCCTCGTCCAAAATCAAAATCTTCGGATTGGTAATGTAACTTCTCGCAAATGCAATAAGTTGTTTTTCTCCTGCAGAGAAACTTGCACCATTGTCCTTGACTTCTTCATCAAGACCATTTCTGAAATCTATCAACCTGTCCGCACCGATATCTCTCAACGCATTCTCGACTTCTTCATCTGTAAAATCCTTGTCGAGCCTGATGTTACTCCTAACATCTCCCATAAAAAGCACAGGATCTTGTGGCACCAAGGAAATATTCTTCCTTATAGAATCCACGCTGTAGTCGTTGAAGTTCTTGCTGTCGATTTTGATTACTCCTTTTTGAGGCTTATAAAATCCTAAAAGCAAATTGATTATTGTAGTCTTGCCACTTCCAGTAAACCCTACAAATGCAACACTTTCTCCGCTTTTTATATCAAGCGACAAATCTTTAAGCACAGGTTCGTTTTCAATATACGAGAAATCCACATTTTCAAACTTAACATCACCCTTGATGTCGCCAATTTCTCTTTCTGGAAACTCCTCGACCTCAGTATCCAACAATTCAAAAACATGCTCTGCTGCACTGAACGATTGCTCCAACGAGCCCATTCTTTCCACGCAGTTACTGATGTACAAGAAAGTCCTCGAAGTGTATTCCATCGTCAAATACATGCTCCCCAATTTTACATCAGTATTTCCAGTCAAAACATTGTACGCGTAAATTCCAAGTATCGTAATCGTCGCAAAATTTCTGAGAAGCTGCGACACATTGTAGCTCATCGTACCATAAGCCCTGGTCACCATATACCCGTAATCGTAGACATTTTTCGCAGAAGTTTCATAATCCTTGCTAAAATCTTCTTCCAAATTATACGCCTTGATTATCTCGATATTATTGATAGTCTCGTTGATTTTCGCATTCTCTTCGCTGATGTATTTTCTCATATTTGTAAATGCAAAGCGTGATTTTTGCAAAAATTTCTTAAAAATATAGAACATAATTGGGAAAAATAGGCACACAATAATCCCGATTTTCGTGTCAGTTATAAGCACCATCGCAATCATGAATATACTCACGATTACGCTTACCATAAGCTGTGCCAACACCATTTGATAGAAACTCTTCACAGTTTTCGTGTCGTTTGTAATTCTGCTGACAACTTTTCCCGCCGGCAAATTATCGTAAAAAGATATCGGCATTTTTTGAATGTGATCGTACACATCCATCTGCATTCTGCGTGCGATTTTGTTCGCAGTTTTCTCCAAATACACCGTAGAATTGTATTTCCACAGTGAATCCACGAAGAAAACCACCGCATACAAGCACAACACCAACGCTAATTTTCTAATATTGTATACAAGTTTTTCTCCTGTAAGTAAATTGTTGATGATATACGCCAATATAATCGGCCCGATAATCTCGAACACAGTCATCAACACCGTAAACACCATCCCTATCGTCAAGTTTTTCTTCTCGTTTAGGGAGTATTTTATAATTCTATTCGTCACACTCTTTCTCATAAGCACTCTCCACTGTCTGTCTCAAATATTGCTCCTTGTACCAACCATCTTGTTTCATCAAAGAGTCGTGATTACCTCTTTCCACTATTCTGCCGTTTTCAAGAACGATAATCTCGTCTGCATCCTTCACCTGGCTAATCCTATGAGTTGCGATGATATTCGTCTTGCCGGAGCGAATTTTTCTGAAATTATCCAAAATATTCTTCTCCGTTGTTCCATCCACAGCACTCATGCAGTCGTCCATAATCAAAATATCCGGATTCTTTATCAAAGCTCTCGACAACGCAATCCTTTGTTTCTGACCGCCCGACAAACTAATCCCCTTTTCTCCACACAACGTATCCGTTCCATTCACAAGCTTATCCAAATCCTTCTCAAAATCGCTCATTCGTATAGCTTCCATCAATTCTTCATCAGTTGCATCCTTGTTTGTAAGCTTGATATTTTCGCCAATAGTCTTCGAAAAAATCATATGGTTTTGTGGAACATATCCCATTCTTTCTCTGACTGATTCGATAGTATAATCGGTCAAGTTTTTGTCATTCAGAAGTATTTCTCCATCTTCCACATCGTAAAATCTAAGAAATTGCTTCAACAAAGTAGTCTTGCCGCTTCCAGTTTTCCCTAAAACACCCAAAGTCTTTCCAGGTGTAATTAAGAAATTGATATCACTGAGAACATTCTCCTTCGAACTCGGATACTTGAATGACAAATTCCTAAACTCAATCGTAGGATTTTCCTTCAAATCAACAGCATCAGGTTTATTCACAATGTCTTCCTTGTAATCCCACACCTCTTGAATCCTATCCATGCTCGCATCGGCTTGCTTCTTCACGCTGATGAAATCGCCCATGCCAATCATCGGCCAAATCAACAAATTCAAATAAAACATAAAACTCATCAGTCTTCCCACAGTAATGCTTCCAGTTCGTATCAAATAAGTTCCGTAAGAAATCGCCAACACATAAGTCATAACCTCTATAGGCTTTTGGATTGGGCCATACCATGCGATTAACTTTGCAGTCGCCATGTTTTTTTCGTACAAATCATCCGCTCTGTCTTGAAACTTCTTCCTTTGAAAATCCTTCAAATTATTCGCACGAACCACACGCACACCACTTACAGTTTCCAAAGTCTGATCGTTCATCTTATCAAACGATTTTTGCGACTCATCAAAAGTCGTATTCAATTTGTTGCCAATTTTATTGCTCACCACAACCAAAATCGGAAGTGGAAGCACACTTAACAAAGTCAACCTGAAATCTGTCGTCACAATCATCACGATAACTATTAAAATAGGATAAAAAGTCGAATCGAATAAACTCATCAGACCGTATCCCGCAAAATCTCCCAAAGCGTACGGATCATTTGTAGCCTTCCCCATCAAAGACCCCGTGGAATTCTTCTCGAAAAACTCCGGCGATTGCTTCAAATATTTGTCGTACAACCTAGTCGTCACCAAATACCTAATCGTGTCATCGCCCTTAAACACATTCAAATTCCACACAACGCTAACCACATAACACAACACACTTGCAACCAAGCAAATTCCCAAATTAATCTTCAAATTTTCAGCTGTCACATTCTTGTTGAAAATATTGTCCGCCACATTACCAATCATGTAAGGCAAAATCAACTTGAAAGCATAATCAAAAATAAGTGCGATAATTGCGATTATGTAGCTTTTCTTGTAGTAATCAATAAACCACTTATACCTTTTTAACATACTTACTCCTTTACTTTTGCAATAAAAAATAGGGCTCATAAAGAGCCCTAAATAGCAAATTCTATTTTTGCAATAATTTAATGATGTGTTCTCTGAAATCTTCTCCGTCCATAGTAACAGCACCTGTGCCACCAAAAATATCCACAGATACCTTGAAGAAGTTCACAACTAATTTGTCTCCCAAATCATAGTGTTCTTCGATATGACCCGGAACGAAAATCAATTCCTTCTTGTCTGTTTCAACATCATCAAGGTTTAGATGTTTGATAGGGTCAACCATGGCTTCAACCACACCCATATCTTCCATCATCCACATGTTGTTGTTCCAGAATCTTTTTTCTTCAGGACTTCCACCATTCAAAAGCTCTTTGTTTGTAATAGATGATAAAACTCTTCTTACAGCTTCCTCATCAAATTTGTCATTGTATATTAACTTCATTTCATCTCTATTAGCTACATCAATGATAAAAGATTCAGCAACCTTTTGACCTTCTGACGCTGATTGCCAGAAATATAGCATCATTTCAACTACTTCATTATTAATTTTAATGCTCATTATTCAGACCTCCTTCTTTCAAAAATTCTCTATATTAAATATTATACAACTAACAAAAACTTTTTCCAACAAAATTTTCAAAATTTCAACATATTTTCCAATAATTCTACAAATTTTCTTTTTTCAAATCCGCATACACCTTCATCGTATCATCATATCCAAGCTTCAAACCGTATCGCATCTTTTCCTTTTCAAACTCCAAAATTTTTGGGAAGTCCCTGTCCCACGTTTTAATAATCGTGTATTTTGGATTTGTCTTCAACTTACTAGTCAACAAATGCGGCTTCAACGACACAATAACAATCTCATCGCACACATCATCAATCATCTTGTACGGATTATTCTCCATATATCCACCATCAATCAACCTCTTACCGTCCAATTTTTCCTGCTTAAACACCAACAAATTGGAACTCGCACGTAGATAATCTCGCAAGTGACCTTTTGGAATATCCTCAATAAACAAATTCAAAACCCTTCTTTGTTCCACATCAACAGTATTAAGCCCAAGCTTCATCTTAGATTCACGAACTCTCTTCTCATCAATATATTCGCTCAACAACTCATTCAAAGGCTCCACGCTGAAACCCTTGTTATCGCTGAAACCCTTGTTATCGATAAAATCCTTCACCAAGCCTAGCTTATCCTTAGCATTATCCAAACTTAAACTCTGTTCCATAATAGAATTGACATCATTGTCCTTTAGGCTAATCACATCATCATAAGTCAAATTCTCCCACAATTTATACGCAATCTCCCAATCGCCCTGGCAAATCATAGCCGCATTGATAGCTCCAATCGAAGTCCCCACAACATAATCAAAGTCAATTCCCATTTCCACCAACGCCTTGTAAGCGCCAATCTGATAGCAGCCCCTCGCTCCGCCGCCTTCCAATACTAAACCTCTCATAAAACCCCCCTTATTAATTTTAATGCTCATTATTCAGACCTCCTTCTTTCAAAAATTCTCTATATTAAATATTATACAACTAACAAAAATTTTTCCCAACAAAATTTTCAAATTTTATCATATTTTCCAATAATTCTACAAATTTTCTTTTTTCAAATCCTCGTACACCTTCATCGTATCATCATATCCAAGCTTCAAACCATATCTCATCTTTTCCTTCTCAAACTCCATAACCTTAGGAAAATCCCTGTCCCACGTTTTAATAATCGTGTATTTTGGATTTTTCTTCAACTTATTCGTCAACAAATACGGCTTCAACGATACAAGAACAATCTCATCGCACACATCATCCACCATCTTGTACGGATTATTCTCCATATATCCGCCGTCAATCAACCTCTTACCGTCCAATTTCTCTTGCTTAAACACCAACAAATTGGAACTCGCACGCAAATAATCTCGCAAATGACCTTGTGGAATATCCTCAATAAACAAATTCAAAACCTTCCTTTGTTCCACATCAACAGTATTAAGCCCAAGCTTCATCTTAGATTCACGGACTCTTTTCTCATCAATATATTCGCTCAATAACTCATTCAAAGGCTCCACACTGAAACCCTTGTTATCGATAAAATCCTTCGCCAACCCAAGCTTATCCTTCGCATTATCCAAACTTAAACTCTGTTCCATAATAGAATTGACATCATTGTCCTTTAGGCTAATCACATCATCGTAAGTCAAATTCTCCCACAATTTATACGCAATCTCCCAATCTCCCTGACAAATCATAGCCGCATTGATAGCTCCAATCGAAGTTCCAACAACATAATCAAAGTCAATTCCCATTTCCACCAACGCCTTGTAAGCGCCAATCTGATAGCAGCCCCTCGCTCCGCCGCCTTCCAACACTAAACCTCTCATAAAAACCCCCTTCTTAATATGATTATATCATCAACCACCCCACAATGTGTGATATAATTTTTCGTGAAAGGACACAAAATGTACACACTTTTACTCATATCTGCGATACTTCTAATAATCGCAGCCGCAGACAACTTCATAAGTATGTTCACAGCAACAAGCATCGTTTTGTTCGCAATTAGTGCCATCGGACTAATATTTGCGCCACGTTCAAACATAATCTTGAACATAATCATAGCGATCAATGTAATCACAAATTTATTTATCCTTGCGATAATATCATACAGACTCTACCAAAAAGCAAAAGTCAAAGCCAACATCGCACTTCACTTATCGGCAAGTTTACTATACATCGCAATGATAGCAATAAACCTGTTCAAAATATTTGACCTTTACAAATACATAATAGGAATGAATTTGTATCTAAGCTTGATGGTATTGTCGCATTTACTTGGAAACCTCATAATCAAATACCAAAAAATCGACACGGATTTCGACTACATCGTAGTCCTCGGTGGATCCATGAAAGGAATCGAACTGTCCGAACTCATCAAACAAAGAATGCTCACATCATTCGCATATTACAGAACCAATAAAAGCATAATGATATTTTCCGGTGGCAAATCCAACGGAGACATCGAAGAATCAGTAGCCATGAAAAACTTCGCCGTCCAAAACAACATCCAGGACACAGATATTTTATTGGAAAAACTTGCCATGAACACAATGCAAAACATAGAATACGTAAAAACACTCATACAACAGCAAGATGCAGAGTGCGACAGAAAAAAAGTCTGCGTCATCACTAACAACTTCCACGCATTCAGAACCAAACTCATCTGCAACAAAATGAAAGTCAATTGGACAGTAATACCAGCAGAATCTAACCTCAACTCCAAAATCTCGACATACCTCATAGAATTATTAGCTGCAGTCTACCTAGACATCGTACTTCACATCATAATGCTTCTCATCATCACCATAATAATAGGCATCTTAGTATAATCGTAGCTATATTGTAGACATTGTCCTGATTGGAAAATCAAAATAGTGGTATAATATATATAAAGAAATCGGAGGAGGATTTTATGAAAAACATTAAAAAATTTGGATTATTACTTGCATTAATCGCTTCAGTATCGCTATCAAGCTGCAGCAGCGAACAATCATTAACTAAACCTGATACAACAACATCAACAGCTGAAGACAGCAAAAAAGATACAGCGGCCGACACACAAGAAAACAAAAAAGAAGACACTGATAAAACAGAACAAAAAGAAGATAAAGAAGATAAAAAAGAAAACACAGACAAAAAAGAAGATACACAAAAAGACGACCAACAACTTACAGATGATGAAAAAGCAACAATAGATGAATTCGTCGAAAGATTAGAAAAATACGAAGTAGGAACAGCAGGCGCATCACTTAAAATGGACAGACTATTCACAGAAATAGTTAATAGATGCGAATTCCTAGAAACAAAACCAGAACAATCACAACAATACTTCATCAAAAAAGTCTCAGAAGTAAAAGACACAGAAAACTTCAAAATGGCAGTCAAAACATTGAAAAACACAATCGACTACTACAAAGAAGACAAACAAGCATACATCAAACAACTAGAAGATAGCGGATCAGAATGGAATCCACAAATCAAACTCGAAACATTAGAAAATCTAGTAGACAAATTTTAATAGAATTAGGAAAGAAGCTGCAAAACAGCTTCTTTTTTTTGAGAATAAAAACCTCTTCAAAATATGCAAAGCAGAAAACCACAATTGACCGAATATCTAGCTTGCGAAAATAGGTTTAATTTATCCTAGATAGCGGTATAATTCTATTAGGAGGGATAATCATGAAAATTAATACAAAAAATCTTGTATCAATCACAGAAGCAAACCAAAACTTCTCTAAAGTAGCACGTTTAGTAGATGAGCAAGGATCTGCTGTCATATTAAAAAATAATAATCCTAAATATGTAATTATTAAATATACTGAATTTGAATCAGAACAAAATGCTGATGATGAATGCATCACAGAAATCTCAAAAAGAATCTTAAAACAAAATAAAAAAGCTTACAAGGAACTCTCAAAATAAAAAATTGCCAACATATCATAAATTCATATAAAGCAGAAAACCACAATTGTAGTAATCTGCTTTTTTCTCGTTTAGAGATATGTAAACCTATCGTAATTTTCAAATTCATATCCAGGATTTTTAGAGTATTTCATGCAAAAACCATAAGTTTATCCGTAAAATCCTTTAAAATAAAAGGCTTTAACTAAGCGAGTCATCTGGAAAAAATTGTGAAAACTCAATCGCAGAAATCCGGCTAAAATTTGACCGCGTAAGCGAAGCTTGCTTCAAATTTTAGAATTTCGAGATTAGAGTTTTCCAATTTTGGGAAGCCAGAGGAGCGAAGTTAAACCTTTTATTCTGGTTTGAAACAGAGTAAATCTCTCAACAAAAACCTGTCCCTATCTACCTCTACACACGAATTCTCACACCATATCTTGCAACCAAAACCCCAATCCCTGTCTATCTAATCACGAATTCTCTCCGTAACTCTTGCAACAACGCCCATTCCTAACCTACGTCAACACTTGTCCCCATACAAACGAAAATTCATTCGAAAAAATCCGTCAAAATCAGGGAGCAAGGCGAAGCAAGCGGACTGATTTAGGATTTTGAGAGTTGAATTATCAACTTTCTCCCCTTAATCCCCCAGAGGTATGATCCTTTAGAATAAAAGGCTTTAACTAAGCGAGTCATCTGGAAAAAATTGTGAAAACTCAATCGCAGAAATCCGGCCAAAATTTGACCGCTTGAGTGCGAAGCACGAGCTTCAAATTTTAGGATTTCGAGATTTGTTGTTTGCCAATTTTTGGAAGCCAGACGAAGCGTGTTAAACCTTTTATTCTGGTATGAAACAACCTAATTCCTGCAATCAAAAACCCCGTCTCTGTCTATCTTCACACGAATTCTCTGCGTAACTCCTGCAACCAAATCCTGCCCCTGTCTATCTAGCCACGAATTCTCTGCTCTCAATCCAGCAACCATAACTCCTGTCCTTACCTACCTAAGCACCAGCCCCATACAAACGAAAATTCATTCGAAAAAATCCGTCAAAATCAGGAAGCGCAAGCGCAAGCAAGCGGACTGATTTAGGATTTTGAGAGTTGAATTATCAACTTTCTCCCCCTAATCCCCCAGAGGTATGATCCTTTAGAATAAAAGGCTTTAACTAAGCGAGTCATCTGGAAAAAATTGTGAAAACTCAATCGCAGAAATCCGGCCAAAATTTGACCGCGTAAGCGAAGCGTGCTTCAAATTTTAGGATTTCGAGATTTGTTGTTTTCCAATTTTTGGAAGTCAGAGGAGCGTGTTAAACCTTTTATTCTGGTATGAAACCAAGTATTTCCAGCAATCAAAAACCCCGTCTCTGTCTATCTTCACACGAATTCTCTAACTCTACCTAAAAACTACCTTCACACGAACTCTCTAACCCCATCTAACAATTTACCACTCACTCAAAACCTACCTACACACGAATTCTCTAATACCTCACCTTACAAACTCATACCTCAAAACGCCCTCTTTCCCTGGCTCCAGTTCCTCAACAACCTTCCCTTGGTAAAACACATAAGCGCCGCCCTTCGCCCTGTCATCCTCATCCACAAACGAATTCACAAACAACACCGGCATTGGCACAAGCTGCGATTGGTTCCTGTAGTCCACAAACTCATTCTTAAACCAGTCCTTCACCGAAAAATCGACAAACACAGGCCACAACAAAATATCAGAGTCAATCATAGAAATATAAGTATACAAATCCTCATCCCAGAAATCACCGCAAATCAACGTCGAAAAACTCACTCCATCCATCTTGTACAAATACAACTTATCGCCTTCCCTGTAATCGCTGCAAGCAGAAGGCTCCTTCCAACCAGGACTCATTCTCCTGTAATTGTTAATAATCTCGCCACGTTTCGTCACAGTCATCTGCGAAGAATAAAACGCACCATGATCATTCTCAATATATCCGAACGAAATCGCAACCTCATTCTCCCTTGCAATCCTACGAATCTCCGCAATCTCATTCGAATTTTGCGTCACAGGAACACCAACATCATCCTTGTACACGAAACTCAAACACTCAAACCCTTGCAGAAAACTCTCCCCAAACACACACATGTCAGCTCCATTTAAAGCTTCCTCTCTCGCGTATTTCTCAATCTGCTTCATATTAAATACCTTATCATTCAAACGTTGCTCTACAGCACACAAACTAATCTTCATTACTCAAAAAACTCCTTTGCATAACTCAACTCACCACGAGTTTTAAAACCTTCCTCGCATCTCGCCATGAAATAATCATCCTCAACATAAAAAGGACACAAAATCCCGTAGTCCCTCGCCCTCGTAAAACCAAACCTCGTGAACACATCAGGCTCTCCCATTACGCAGACAAATTTCACACCACGACTCATAACATCATTCACAGCATTTCCCACAAGCAAATCCACATTATCATCACTCAAATGCTCATCGTCAATGTAGAAAATCGACAACAACAACCCATCGAACTTCCTCACACGACATTTCGTGAACATCACAAGCCCACAAATCACATCTTCATCTTCCAATACAAACGTACAATCCTCACAGAAACTCTCTGATTTCACAATGTCCTCAAACAATTTCGCATCGTTCTTCTCAGAAAAACTGTACTTCATATCAGAATCTCTCAACAAATCACAACAACTGTCGTAATCATCTGCACTATATAATCTATATCTCATAAATCCCTCTTTTTCATCATTCGTTACATCAATTATATCCTAATTCACACACATTTGCCATTTCACACAACCAAAAAACTGCGAGCTCACACCCGCAGTTTTCCTATTTCCCATACCTTCTAATATCCAACACGAATTTTCTGATATTCACAATAAGCACAATCCACGCTACGATTGTAAGCGCCAACAAAACATAATCAACGGTTTTTGATGACGAATTGCTCTTAGTATTCATTGTCGCCGCATTTTTCTTACTTGTAGCATCAGCACCCGTCTTACCAGAATTCTCATCAACCCTCACGCAATTAATCAAAATTCTTCTAGTAAATGGAGGATACATCGGATCACACGACAATATCGTTAGCATATCCTTGTCTTCCACAGGTTTCAACCTATCCCAATCTGACGGACTGATGTACTCTCTTCCGACAACCTTGTAAGTCAACGTCTTCCCATGATGATGCACATACACCACATCATTAGAATACAATTGACCCACCTTCAAGAGCATAATATCGCCGTACCAACCCCTGTGGCCCGCAAGCACACTACGCCTGCCCTTACCACCCACAGGAATCGAAGTACCGTCAAGTTGACCGACACCCTTCGCCAAATGATCGTAACTAGCACCCAAATAAATAGGCTTCTTGAAATTAATCTTAGGAATCTCCAAATACCCGAAAATCCCATTCTCATCAATCACCTTACTATTCTCAAGCTCAATATCCTCCGAATTAAAAGGATCCACAAGACCCGTCTCATCCACATTCACATTCGAATTGTATTTTTCGATTCGTTCGGAAAGCTCAGTCGACATCTCACCTTGTGTCCTCAAAAAATCATCCATCTTTTTATCTTGTGAGAAAATCTTGTACGACAAATTGCTCAAACAAAAAGTCAACAACCCAATCCCCACAAACAAAATCACATAACCAAACTTCCTACTTGATCTCATTATTCTTCTTCCTTCTTCTTTGTCTAATGTAATACCACAATAAAATCGCTATAATAATCAGTGAAATAATCAAATAAATCTTGTACTTACCAGTCACTTGACTCACCAAATCCTTCTCCACAGCAGCAGGATTGTATTCAGTACGCTCAGCACGAACCAACAACCTGTGCGAATTAATCATATACGGAGTACAAGTCAATAACGTACAATAATCCTTGCCCTCCACAACCAAAACCTTGTCGAAATCGCTCGGCTCCACAACAAAAACGTCGATAACCTTGTACGCCAACACCTCTTTGATATTGTGAATGTAGAACACATCGCCCTTCTTCATCTTATTCAAATCAGTAAACAGCTTCGCAGTAGGAAGACCCCTGTGAGCAGTCAACACAGTATGAGTCCCTTTGCCACCAACAGGAAGGGAAGTCCCCTCCAAGTGACCCACACCCTTTTGCAAAACCTCCTCACTCGTACCAGCGTAAATCGGCAAATCCTGATTAATCTTCGGAATCTCAACGTGGCCGATCTTTTCCTTCACCTCAAGCATCCTAGCATACTCGCTAATCGCATTCTTCTTTTCCTTCTCAGAATAAGGATCCGCAAGCTTACTAGGATCCAAAGTCTTATTGTAAATCTGAGCGAGTCTAATCCTCCTGTCAATCTCCTTTTTGTCAATCTTCTTAGCCGTAATATCAAAATCGTGCACCGCACTATTAGCCTCAATCCTGTAGTACAACCTTGAAATCAAAGGATACATCGCCACAGCAAACCCCATCAAGAAAATCAACACATACTTCAAATTTTCCTTTAACTTAGACTTCTTCATGCTTATCCTCTACATCAAGTTCTTTTAATCTCTTCTTCGCCTTACGTTGACGATAAATCAAATACAACAAAATAGCGATAATAACCAAAGAAACATAGAACAAATACCTGTAAATATAACTTGCCTTATTATCAGCAATCAACGCCTCATCCACAGCAGGAACGTAAGGAACCCTATGACCTCTAACCAAAAGCCTGTGCGAATTAATCATAATAGGAGTACAAGTAAGTAACGTACAATAATCATGACCCTTCACAATCAGCAAATCATTGAAATTCGAAGGCTCCACAATCTTTATCTGATCCACCTGATAAGCCAACGTACCGAAAATATTATGCACATAAAACTTATCGCCAATCTTCATCATCTTCAAATCAGTAAACAACTTCGCCGTAGGAAGCCCACTGTGAGCAGTCAACACCGCATGAGTATTGTTCCCACCAATAGGAAGAGAAGTCCCCTCCAAGTGGCCAATCCCAATCTGCAACACATCCTCGCTCGTACCAGCATACATCGGCAAATCCTGATTAATCTTCGGAATCTCAACGTGACCAATCTTCTCCTTCACCTCAAGCATTCTCGCATAAGCCTTCCTGCCCTCTTCTTGGTTTTTCTTATCATAAGGATCCTTGCTCACCACATTATTCAATGAATCATTGTAGCCCTTTGCCAAAGCCAACCTCTTATCCAATTCCTCCTTCGACAAACCCTTCACAGCCTTGTCGAACTCCTTCACTTGATTAGTGGAATCCACCCTATAATACAACCTAGAAATTACAGGATACATCATCACACCAAATCCCAATAAAAATATTAAAATAAACACAAAATTATGCTTAATCTTCTTCCACATTACAATTACCTTTCTCAAATACCGGTTTCTAAGTCAATTATACCTTAAAAAATAAAATCGAAAAATATTTGATAACGAACATAACCAAACCCTCACACCAATAACACATCTCACAAAATCGTAGACCACCTAGCATGAGGGTTTATTTTTACATATTCTAAAATCTATTTTTCGACTTACTTAATATCTTTTCCTATTAACTTATCGTCCTTCGCAATTATCCACTTACCAATAAAGAACATAATCGCACCGCCAATCATACTCATGAAAAATCTAATGTCCCCAGTCTTTGGAATACGACGAGTAATATCTCCACCTGGAGTTCTTCGTCTAGTAATAGTGTCACTCTTGTTAGTGATGAAAGCAATGGAAATAGTCTTATCATCAGCTTGTTTTTTGATTTCAAATTCCACAGGCTCACTCAATAAAATGAAACCTTGTGGAGCTTTTATCTCAACCAAGTAATACTTACCATAATCCATATCCTCAACAGCAAACTTACCATTGTCAGCACTTGTTACAATATAATCCTTGCCGTCCTTCTTCACAGGCTCAAACTTTCCATCCGCATTCTTAGTCATAACCTTGAACATCGCGCCACCCAAAGGCTTCTTAGCTTCATCAGTCTTCATGAAATCATGTCTACCCTTGTCAGTAGAAGTCTTGCTGTTTACAACCCTAAGTTCCACCGACTTGTCAGTAATAGTAAACCTAGTGTCCACATTCTTAATCATATAACCTGCTGGTGCTTCCACCTCTCTGAAAATATAATCGCCCTTCTTAATATCGTTGATTATAATCTCACCAGATTCATTGGAAATATACAAGCCCTCATCAGATTTTTCCTCTTTCTTAGATTCTTCGCTGGACTTTTCTTCCTTTTTTTCATCCTTGGATTTTTCTTCCCTTTTTTCAGACTTGGAATTTTCGTCCTTCGACTCATCTGCGTTTTCTTCAGATTGCACCTTGGATCTGTTCTCATCTTCTGGAGATAGTTCAAGCTTGTCATCTTTTTTCAAAGTATCCTTGTTCTTCAACTCAACGTATTCGCTGCCACGTCTCACAAGTAACTTAAACTTAGCACCCTTCAAAGGATTGCCGCTTTCGTCCACCTTCACAAGTCTCACATTAGTAGAAGATTCCTTCGCGTGAATAGTCACATTCTTGCTGTCATTCTCCACATCATCTGGAAGGTTAATCAAAGCAGGAACAATATCCTTGTCACGTTTAATACCCGAAGTGTCACGCACATAATACGCACCCTTATCCAAATTCTTGAATACTGCCTCATTATTGGAAAACTCCACTTCAGTAGCATTCTTGTATGTAGAATTCAGATTTTCTACGGACAACTTATTCAAATCTCCAAGCTCAGTAGCCTTTTCGGAATCGGGAATCTGTTCATCCTTCACCTTCCACAAACTCATCTTTCCCGTAACATCTCCGTATTTCTTGTCAACCGTCACAGTTATCGAATAATCACCCGCAGCAAATGAACTGCTAGTCGCAATCATCGCCACCATTATCATAACCATCAAAATTTTTCTTAAAATCTTCATATTATTACCTTCCATATATATTTATATCCATTATCTTATCCTTCTAAAAGTGCAAATACCTCACATATTTGCACTTTTAGAAGAAGGAAAATTGCTTTTCCTCTCTTCTTTTAGTTATTATCTAGCTTCAGTTGCTTGTCTTTTTTTGATAGCGATAATAGCTGATGCCATTATTGCAAGACCAATAGCAGTGAAGATAATAGTACCAATACCACCTGTTTGTGGGATTGTTACTTTCTTATTGTCTATTCTTTGAGCTCCACCGATAGTTTTATCAGTTAGATTATCATCTGATTCATAAGTTACTCCACCTTCAGTAGCGCTATAAGAACCCTTAGCAATCTTAAATTCATATCTAGCATTATTTAGTGCATATCCCTTTGGAGCTTTAGTTTCTTTTAGGTAGTATGTTCCATAAGCAAGACCAGTTATTTCAAACTTACCTTGTCCATCAGAAACTAATTTTACTCTTTCAGCAGTTTTATCAGTTGTTTCAACCCATTTGTATTGTTGTGCTGCTGCAACTACTGCATCATTGTATTTCTTTTGAGCTGTGTTAATAGCAGCTTTAGCTTTTTTCCCATCTTCGCCTTTTTGTTGTTCAGCTGATAGATTATTATAAGCATCTATTGCTTTATCTAAAGCAGCCTTTGCATCAGTAACTGCTTTCTTCTTAGCTGCAGCTTCTGTTGTAGAAACATAAGCTAAAACTTTTCCATCAGTTTTAGAATCATAAACTTCGAATTCTGCTCCAGTTAATCTTTCGCCAGTTGTTTGGTCAGCTTTGACAAACTTCTTACCACCAGTTGTTACTTCTGGGTTTGTTGGTACTAAAACATCTGGATTAATTTTATTAGTTACAGTAACTTTTCCATCAGCTTTTGATTCATAAGCTGCTTTATATCCACGTACAACTTCTCTTACAGTGAATGTGTCGTTTGCAATTTCTTTATCAATATTAAATGTGTGGTTGAAGTCTGGACCTTTCTTAGTAACAGAGTCTACAACTTCGCCTTTACTGTTAATTAGGAAGTAAGTTACTTCAACACCTGTAGGTGCAGTATTTCCACCTTTTCCGTCATCCCAAGTTTTTGTAACTTCAATCTTGTTATCTTTAGGTGTTAAATTTGGTGTTGGATTTGGTTTACCTGGTGTGAATGAAACCTTGTTGTTTTCATAATTATCAACTACTGTTTTGTTATTTACAGTTGCAGAATATTGTAAACGAACTTTTACAGCTCCATTTTTAGCTTTTGCCAATATATCTTTCATTATTTCGCCATTTTCATCGAATGTTAAATCGAATCCATAGCTTCCTTGTGCATATGTTGCTCCTTTTACTGTAGCAGCATCTTTAAAATCATATACTTTATCATCTTGTCCTTCTTGAGAAACTGTTACTTTAAGGTCATTATTAAATGTTAGTCCCTTAGACATAATATCTGACCAAGACATAGAAGTGTAGTTATAGTTTTGTGGAATTTCAGTTACTATATCGTAAGGTGCCTTTGTACCTACTGTAAGTGCAACTTTAGCTTTTTCAGCATTGTAATTATTTATGTCTGCTTGCCATTTGTTAATTTGTGCTTCAGTATATCCGCTTGCAATAGCTTCTTTTTTAAATTGTGCAAATTCTGCATCTGTCATTTTACCAGTTTTTTCTTTTAAGAAGTTCTTGTCAATTTTTACATCATTTATTTCAATGTTCTTTGGATAAATGTGAACTGGGTTAAGGTACTTAGTACCAGCTTTTGCAATTACATCTCCTTTTTCATTTGTAACATCATATGCATTTGTAAGTGGAAGTGTTAATCCAAATGGTACTGCTACTTGTCCAGTTACTTTATCTGGTGCTTTACTTTCAACTACCCAATAGTATCCTTCACCAAGTTTAACTGTTGCTAAACCATTTTTATCTGTATCAACTGTATGTCCATCTGTTAAGCCATCACCAGTTGCAATTGCAAGTTTGTTTTTTTCGATTGCGTTCATAGTATTATCAACTTTGCTTGGTGTTAGGTCAGTTTTTCCCTTAGCAATTAAATCGTTCATTTGAGCTACTGTTTTAAAACTTCCTTGGTTATCTTTTAAAAGTTCAAGGATTTTTTCATTTTCTACATCATTTTTTCCATTGATTTTGTAGAATGTAAATTGAGCTCCTGCTAAAGCTGTAACACCTGAACCTAAATTAGCATATTCTTTAGGATCAATTTTTCCACCAGTGTGATTCCATGGTGCACCAGCTTTGTAGCTTTTCTTAGTTGTCAACTTGTAAAGATTAACAGTAGTTTCTGTTGGTTTTGTATCTTTTAGTTGACCTTGTTCAACTTTTCCAGTTGGAACTGTCACTTCATCATTAGCAGCACTTGACAACAATGGGGTGAATACGCCAACCATCATCGCTAATGCTATGATTAGTGATAAAAATCTTTTTTTCATAATATAACTCCTTTATATTTTTTTATAATCATTTGCTTCTCGCAAATTATTACCTTACCCTTGCCTTTTAGGCACTTTTTACTTTAGGCTTCGTCTAATAATATCTTACACGGTATCATTATACTAGCCAATCTCTTTTCGCAAATCTTTCGATTCGCCTTTTTCTGTCCGTTTCTTATACTGATTAAGCCTTTTATGCTTTCCTCAGTTTTTTAAATACCTTGAGATACCAGGGACTTAGCTCATCGCCTCATCCCTTTTGTCTCTTATTTAGTCCCTTTACGGAGGGTACCTCATCTTTTGATTTAATTCAATCATGATAACGCACTCTCTCTTTTCTTACGTCTGTACTTGTAGTACGCCGTTGCCATCATCACAGCACCCACTACAAGGAAACCAATAATACCCAACGCCCCTGTGTGAGGATATTCTCCTTTACGATTTTCAACTTGGATTGGATCTTGAGATTCATAATTTATATATTTTCCCTTGTCTGAACTTAAATTATTGATGTCAATCTCAGAATTAACTGTATCAATATTTAATAAATCGTGTTGTATATAAGATTTTAAGTTAAGATTTGTTACAGCTTGGTTTAACTTACCTTCAACTTCTACTACTACTGAGTCTGTTCTAGTTTGATATTGCACATTAGGATCCCAAGGTATCCTATATAGATCTCTAACTTGATATCTTATACATTGTTCATTGTTAAGGTATCTTTCACTATTTTCTACACTTGTACTATAGTCTGAATTTGTTAGCTGATCTATAGATTTATCCTTTGGCAATATAGCGGTTCTTATTGTATTTAATGAATTTACCTTCCAACCATTTTCTACTATTCTTAGCTGAGTATCAATTGCATCAAATTTCCATGAAGTATGATTTGGATTCAAGATTATTCTTTGCTTGAATGTTCCCTTGTCTTTATCCACTTCAAGGATTTCGCTTTTTATCATGCCATTTGCACCAATAGTCTTGCTTGCCTTTAATGGATCTTTTTCAAGAACTTGGATTTTTCCCTTTTCTAGCTTAAATTCTTTAATATATCCTGGGAATTTTGAATATCCATCTGGAGCTTTAGTTTCTTCTAAGGCATAGTAACCATCTTTTGATATATTAAGACTAAACTTACCATCTTTTTCTGAAGTACCAGTTAATGTTTTGCCATCAACTTTATATTCTTTATACTTATCATCAAGTTTTTCCTTATAAAGGACTTTGAATTCAGCTCCTGGTAAAATCTTACCATTGTCATCAGCATCAACTTTGACAAACTCTATAGGCTTGTTGTTGACAACTTTGATTGGAATAGTCTCACTTATTTCTTGGTAAATTTCAGCAGTACCAGTTCCATCTGCATTTGGAACAGTGACTTTTTGATAAATCTTACCAGAGTCATCTACCTTTAGGTAGGCTACTGGACCATTAGGGTTAGCATATCCTTCTGGAGCTTCATTTTCTATTAATCTGTACAAGCCCTTTTCAAGGTGATTATAGGAAATTCTACCATCTTTATCGACAAATGTTGGATTAGTCTTTGCAGTCCAAGTTGCTGCTGGATTTTCTATAGTTCCATCATTCTTTTCTAATGTGAACTTAGCGCCTTTAGTTACTTTTCCTGTTTCATCTACTGTTGGTTTTAGAACTTGTCCTTCTGTATTTACCTTTTCAAATACAACTTTGTTCGATGGGTTTGTTATTGGAAGTTCAAAGTTAGCTTTGGCAGTACTTTCGTTTTCAAATACATATACTCCATCCCATCTGTAAACTGATGGATTTTCTGCCCATCGTTGATAACCATAATTATCTGTATAGTTATAACCATAGTATAAAGCTGAATTTCCTCTGTACTCTGTTAAATTCTTCGTATTAGCAATCTTTCCAGTTACTTTTACAATAGATGCTCTATTATAAGGATAGTTACCTATATTAGTTGTTGTTGTCTTATTTGCTTCGACAGTTTTAGGTTGTGTTATTCCATAACGCCATAAGTTTCTGTCATTTTCATTAACACCAAAGGAAGCTGGCATACTTTGTATTTTCGAATTATTATCAGTGTAATACAAATCGTAAGTTGTAATTTGTAAATTATTGACTGTTTGATTTGGTTTATATCTGAATGTCAAATTCTTGCCGTCATATTGACCTTCTCTATTAATATAGAAGTAGTGAACAAATTCACCAGTATCTGAATTGAAACTTACTATTTTAGAAGCCATATTGATGTAGTTATATCCATCATTATCATATTCGGTGCTTACTATATAGTTTACATAGATGTCTTTAAGTTTTTTTGTGTCATTTCCAATACTCATACCAACCTTTTGATAGCTTGAGTTTCTAACCCTATTGAGATTAATGTGAGATGATATAACATTCTTGAAATCTGTGACAGTATATTGTTCTGCTGCCTTTGTGAATGTATAGGTAATTGTTCCAGCTTGTCTGTTATAGTCTGCCTTAGCTAATGTACCTATACCATCAGCGAACAAGTCTAAGTTAGTTGGCTTATCTTCTCTAATACCATGTAAGTCCATGTTGTCAGTTAATTTTAGTACGAAATAATCTCCTGCACTTATTTTTACACCATCTTTAATATTATACTTATTAGTAAATTGTAAACTTTGTCCAACGTGAGGTCTTATTTCATTAGTACCTTGAGTTGTATCTTCATCGTATGGTCTATTCACTATCATGTCAGATGATGTAAGTTCAATTAAGCTTGTAATATTTCTAGTTCTTGGACTTGCGTCATCTGCGTAAGGGTCAAGTCCCTTACCACCAACTGTGAAGTGCCATACATGGCCAGTGTTGATATAACCATTAGGTGATTCGATTTCTCTTAGTTCGTAGTTACCTAGTGGAAGTCCTTCGAGTTTTAGTGTCCCTTTTTCGTCAACATATCCTTCATATACGGCATCGGTAACAGGATTACCATCTTTATCTGTTTTTGCTCCTAATCTTGTAGCTCTAAACTTAGCTCCTGCTATTAAGTCTCCAGATTCATTTTTCTTACCTGGAATAGCCTTGCCATTTTCATCGACCTTTTTGATAGTAACAGAACCTTTACCTGGTTCTTCGTTTCTTACCTTACCAATATTTTTGGCAGTAGCGCTTGTTACGAAGTCGACAAGTTTTCCAGTTGAAGTTTCATCATCCTTTACATTAGGAATTAGATAGTTGTCTCTCTTGTATTCAATTGTTACATATCCGTTGGCACTTTCTACGATTTTACCAGTTTTTGGGTCAACCACTTTATGAGTTCCATCTGGTTGAACTTGAACTTCTAATCCAGATTCTTTGTCATAAGTCTTTCCATCATCCTTTTTGATTATTTCACCCTTTGGATCAATTGTCTTGATAACAAATTCTAATAGAGTTCCGTCAAGTGCTCTGTATCCTTCTGGAGGAGCAACTTCTAGCAATCTATAAGTTCCTGGTTCAAGTCTTCTGAAACCAAAGTAACCGTTGAAAGCTGAAGATACATAGGATTCATCCATATCATACCAGAAAGAACCTTCCTTCTTTTGAAGTTTAAATACAGCTCCTTCTAGTCTGTTTGTGTTGTCGTCGCCATCCATTTTGTGCTTAGAGAAGGTAATGTTATAGACTTCTTTTTCATTTGTGATTGACATACCTTCTTGTGGTACTGTTTCGAGCTTGTCTGATGTGTACAAACTTGAAATATCAAGACTTGTATCCACATGAGCTGCTGGAGTTCCTGCAACTGAAGGATAGATTATACCAGCAGCAAATTTAGCAGTATCAACATAAGCTTCTTTACTTAATGCATTCTTATATTTTTGACCAGCTGGTTTATTATTAGCCCAATAATTTGCATTAGTTGTTCCATTATATCTTGCAATCCAATTTCTAAGTTCTATCATACCTCCTTGGTAAGAGCCTTTATCTTTATACTTATAACCTACATAGTCATCACCTTTATCATAAAGTTGGCGGAACTCTCTTGCTCCATCAAAGAAGTCGAAGTGAAGTTCGATTTTTCCTAGGTCTTTTTGTGGTATATCAGTTCTTTCATAAGGAGCTTTTTTAACTGGTTCTGCACTTGGTTGGTTATTGTTGTCGATAAAGTTATAGTTAGAATCTACATTTACTTCATTAGTAACTTTCTTATCTACTATAGAACCATCATAGTATCCTTCAATGTCGATATAGTAAACACCTGGTTCAAGATTTAGCAAGTCTTCGTCAAAGCCCCAGTCAAATGGTCTCCATCTTGCTGTATTAACAGTTTTTACATTAGGATCTCTCAAGTCATAACTGTTCAACACTTTATCCACATCCACATCTGCTGGTGGATTAGTGATTTGGTAAGTTGATCTGTAAGCTGTCTTCACACCTTCTGTAATAGTTACTGGTGGCTCTCCAGGTCTATCAATTTCTTCTCTCTTGTGTTTTGGTGTAATTTGTACATTTACTACCTTACCATAAGCTCTTGTATCAATATAAACTCTTTGAACAAATGTCTTTGAGTCTGGGTCTATATTTTTTACTATAGACTTGTACTTAATCTTACCATTTAAATCATTAGCTGCTACAGCTTTATCTGATGTTAAGAAAGATGCAGCTGTGTTTTCCGGTCCATTTTCTACTATTACAAGAGAACCATTTTCTTCTTTTACTTGTAGTTTCCAAGGAGCTGCTGCTTTCTTGTATCCTACTGGTGATTTTGTTTCTTCAAGGATATAGTAGCCAGTGTTTAATTTGACTATTTTGTCATCTTTATCCTTAAATACTACATTACCTTCTTTATCAGAAGTTGCTGTTATGTCTGTAAATGTTCCATCTACTTCGGTAAAACTCTTGTCAGTGTATTTCTTTAGTGTAAAGTTAGCGCCTTCAAGTCCTTCGTTTATATTGTTTCTCTTGTGGACTTTAAGCTCAATACCAACTTGTTTGTTAGTTACTACAAGAGTTCCGTCTTCTTGAATTCCTTCAATTTTCGCTTTTAACGGTGTCTCATTAGCCTCAGTTCTAAATCCTAGTAAATTATTATCTTCGATAAAATTAGATCTAAGTGAATATAGACTTATCGGTGCATAAGACCTAGTAGAAAATGTACCACTAACAGATGTACCTACTTCATTGAGTCCACCTTTATATGCTTCTGCAACCCATATTTTAAAATTTTCTTCACTTCTGCTTCCATAAGTGAACCAATCTGCGCCTAAACCAAATGGTGTACTATAGTCAGCTCCCTCTGGGAGTTTAGCCTTAACTTTTAAAACAAGCGGTTGATTAAATCTTCTAATATTTCTTCCTGTTTCAATGATATATCTATCTGTTCCCATTGCACTTTTTGTAGTTGCAACTTTAGCGCCAGCTCTTTTAGTAGAGTAGTTATCAATATTTGTTCCTGTTGGATATTTGTTAAATTCTAGAGACAAAATGTCAGATTGATCAAATGAAGTTAATGGTTGTCTATGAATTTCAAATATTGGTTGGTCAGTATTATAAGCTGAATTTACTTCAAATACAAATACTTGTGTGAAAGTTTTGTTCTTATAATCTACCTCAACTATTCTCGTTTGAGCTTCTCCATCATATCTATTCTGTCCATTAACATACCATTTTGTAGCTTTGCTTGAGTCTATAACTTTATAAGTTCCTTCAGGATATTGTCTGTCATTTATTTTAACTGTAACTGATTTTGTTTCATCTATTGATCCATCAGGGTAAGTTACCCTTATAGAAACTTTGTATTCTCCTGGATTTTGTCCATTTGGAATACTTCCAATTACTTCTTTATTAACTTTACCAGCTCCTAGATAATTAGTGCTTACTTTTGCTAGTATTTCTTCAGAAGTTGGAGCTTGTCCCAATTCCTTTTCTACTGTTCCACTTATATAAACTTGGAATTGTTCATTGTTTTTTTGTCCAGTTATAGTCACACTTACTGTTACATTTTCAGTTGAACCATCAGCATAAGTTATTTTTAATTGAATAGGGTATGTTCCTATATCTTTAACTGCTGATAAGTTTTGACCTTCTACTAATGTTATCTTTGGCTGTACCTGTCCTTGTTCGATTGGTGGATTAAATCTTACTTGCGCTTTTAAAGCATCTAAAGTAATACTCCTTCCATCATATTTCTTTTCAAGGTTTTCAGTGGTAACTGTATATTTTTCTGAATCTGTTATTATTCTCTTAGTGACAACTTTTACTTTTACAGTAGTTTTTGACTCATCACTAAAAGTTAATTCTACATCTACTTCCTTTACTTCTTCCTTATCGCCTGCTGGTATTTGAGCTGGATCTACAACTATTTTTGTAATTGTTTTTTCTGTTGGATAGCCTGTAATAGATACGGCATTTTTGATTTCTTCTTCTGTAGCTTTTTGTCCAATATTTTTGGTAATATCTTGTACGACTACACTTTCTTTATATGTGTCAGCTTCTTTTTTCACTTCTCTATACGATACGGTACCATCATTAGCTATAGTCACTATCCAGTAATAATCTACTCCTTCATAACCCGGTGCTGGTTGATATTCTTCTAGCTTGTACTTTCCAGCTTCCAATCCAGCGAAAGTTATCATTCCGTCAGATCCAGTTGTCATATACCTTTCGTCTTTAAGAGGTTCTGGTCCAGTTAGTTTAAATACAGCGCCTTTTATTGCATCGTTTGTTCCTTCTTTAACTTTTTTAAGTTTGAATTGGAACTTTTCTTTTTCGTTATTTACATCAAGTGATCCTTCTGAGATATAAGAGCCTTTGATGTCTCCAACAGCTGCTTTTGTAGGATCTCCTACTACCATGTCTTGGACACTTTCATAGTAGTCAGCTTTCCAATAGATGTTGGAATTATCAACCAACCAGTCCATTCCTGTACCAACGCCACCATCTTCATTTATATATGGAACTTTTACGTCAATAACTATTGGCCTAGATGTAGCTGGAAGTGTTAGATTTAATCTTTTTGGTTCTCCGTATCTGCCTTCTTCACTCTTTGCAGTTTTCTTAACATCACCTGTTATATCTTCAGTTGTGTAGTTTGCAAGTCTTAAGTCAGATATAAGTCCAGTTACTGGTTTATCTAATTCAAATACTTTGTATTCTGCACTTCCATTGTACCAAGTCATGTTAGGATCTCTTGGATCTTGTCTGTGGATAGATGCGGTTGTTTGTCCAAGATTTCTTGCTTCTGGATTTATAACATATCTTTGGATAGCATAACCATCTTTTTTATTTATAGCAATAATTCTAGTACCCATGTATTGAGCAGTTTTACTATTGCCTGTCCAACCCGTCCATCTGTTGTCGTAATCTGACCAGCCTTCTGTAGATCTATTCTTAACATCAACCCAATTGACATTATCTTCTGCTAGGAAGGATTTAAGGTCAGTTGATCCTGTTGAAGCTACATAGTTATAAACTTTTGTCTTGCCATCTTTTACTTCGAGAACCCATTTCTTATCGATTGGCTTGTAACCTTTAGGTGCTTTTGTTTCCTTAAGGATATATTTTTGTCCTTCTTCTAAGCTTTTACCTGCTTCAAACTTGAAGTCAACAATACCATTTGTATCAGATGTTCCCTTTGCTATTACTGTTTTTTCATCTTTATCGTAAATAGCAAACTCTGCGCCTGGAAGAGCTTGTCCATTTCCATTTTTCTTATAAACTTGGAATTTTTCTCCAACAGGTTTGTTGGTTACTGGTAACTTAATAGTTGTACCTTCTACAACTGACCCAGTTCCTGTGATACCAATTTCTCTTATAAGGACATTACCAGTGTCATAAACTGTAACACGCCATTTTTTAGTGGATTTCGTATATCTATTTGGTGCTTCAGATTCTTCTAAGATGTATTCGCCTGGTTCTATATCTGTAAAATCAACGATACCATCGGCATCACTTGATCTATAGATTACATGGCCATCACTTTCATTTGTAAGAGAGAATGTCGCACCTTGAAGTTTCTTAGTTCTATCTGCTTCATTTAATTTTTCGATTTTAAATTGTCCTGGCTTATAAGTTTTGTTAAATAGTTTAACTTTTTCTGTGTAGAATTTTGGTATTTCTTGTCCTGTCTCTGATCCTGTAGCAATATTTGCATTACCTTTTTGATAAGATCCTGTTTGTCTACTACCATTTGATAGGTAGTAAGCTGACCACAAGTTTTTATATCTTTGTACGTCAGTAACTTTAAATGTTTGTATTACTACGTAACCTTCATTTTTTTCAACTCTTGGAACATCTATTTCTAATGGGTGATTGTTATGTCCATTCTTTGTTAAAAGTTCTGTGGATTTTAACTTTGAAGGATCGTAAGTTATCCTGTAATCACCAACTTGATCTCTAAATCCTTCTTGTGGATTTACATTATTCTTTGAATATACCAAGTCGTAATTTCTTGGGTCTTGGTCTGGTCTAATACCATAGGATAATGGCATTAATCTCTGCTTATTCTCAGGAGTATCAGTTACCTTATATACTTCTAATTCTTGGAATCCAAATGCTGGATATCCATTTGCCTTGTATGTGTTCAAATCTGATACAGGCCTATTCATTGATATCCAATCGTATCTTAAAGTTCTCTTACCACTAGTAAGTCCTGTTGGGTTGTAGTAGGACATGGCCTTTAGATAAATATCTCCATTTTTATCCTTGTATACATCGTAAATATATTCACTTGTTAGTGGTCCACTTCCTCCTTGAGAGTCATATGAGTAATAATCTGTCTTGATGTTAAATGGAAGTACCTTATCCTTACTTTGAGTTGTTTGAATGTTTGGGTGATTAACAGTAGGGTTACTTGTTCCCGTAGTGTTATCTGGGTCAACAACTATTCTGAAATTATAGCCAGTAGTTGTATTAGTTTGTGTTGCATAATACTTATCTGGAATAATACCAATAATTTCAAGAGAAGCATTTACAGCGTTACTATCTATATTATCTGTAAACTGATATGTTAAAAGATTTGTCTCGTAGTTGAAGTATGGTTTTGCCAATACTTTTCCTGTGGCATCTTTTAGTTCAGGAATTTCATAGACATATCTTCTGAAATCTAAGTTAGGGTCGAATTGAATCTTGAATAATCCACCTTTTTTTGCATTGGAAATTAAGAAATTAGCCTTATATCTATAGGATTCAATACCATAAGCCTCCCAAACTCCTTCTGTCCAACCAAGACGTCCATCATTTGGTTGATTTTGTTTTTCTTGAAGGATCATAGATTGAGTTATGCCAGTAACTGTTGCCTTACCGCCTTCTTGACCAGTTTCGATTTCTTCAATTATATAGTCTACACCGTTTTTAGGAGTTCCTGCTCCGTCTTTAAATCTAGCCTTATAGATTACTTTGCCATCTTCTCCAACGTGAACATCAAAGATAACTTGTGACTTTTGATATCCTGAAGGAGCGCTAATTTCTTCTATAGTATAGTTGCCTGGACTTAATTCGCCAAAGCTTGCCTTACCATCTGCTCCTGATTTGACATCAGATATTATTTGATTGTTAGCATCTCTTAATCTAAAAGTTGCATTCGCTAGTGGTGATTTGTCTTCTTTTATCTTTGTAACTTCTACAGGAAGTCTTGGGAAAGGATCGTTAGCTATATTAAGCATAACTCCACTTTCCGCTGAAGTTGATAAGCCAATTGATTCTTGGATTCTAGCTTCGTCTTTTACTCTATCTGTATCAGTTAACCAATCGTAGGATACTGCTGTCGAATCTGAACCAGTGGCTTTTACTTTTACTAGGAATCCCCAATCATTAGTTTGTCCACCAAATCTTGCTGCAGGGAATTTGATTTGGTAACCAGCTTTTCCTGTGAAGCCATCTGTGATATTATCTTGTCCAGTAATATCATTTTCCACACCAGCGTTTATTAGGTTATTTCCAGTATATTTGTCTGCAGTTTGATTATACATGTGGTTTTTAACAGTATTTCTGTTTCCAGGTTCTACATCAAGAACTTGTACTTCTTTTATTTCTCCACCTAATACATTTAGGTTTAATCTAGTGTTTTTATTTGTATATCCGTCACTTCCATTTGCTTCTGGTTTTAAATGAATATAAAATTCAATATTTCCTTTATCATCGATCTTACCGTAGTGCAATGCGTTCATGAAACTTGGATAAGATGGATAATATTGATGATGGTCTAATTCTGTTTCAATTTTTCCACCTTGCATAGCGATGTTATCGCCTGATACTGAAACTTTTCCGTCATTATCTATTCTGATTTGCTTAGCAGTCGTATCTAGCTTATATCCATTAGGAGCTTTGTTTTCTATTAATGTGTAAGTTCCTGGACTTACATTTGAAAAACTTGCTCGTCCATTGGCGTCTGTAAGAAGTTCTATAGTTTCCTTTGGACTTTGTAGAGTGAACTTAGCACCTTCTAGCTTTTTACTAGGGTCTTTGCTATCAAATTTTAGAACTGTAAAGTCAGCATCCTTTTCTTGTGTGGATTGTGCCATTACATTGTAAATATGATAAGCGCCATCTTCTTCTGCTAGGTAGTTGTATTTTTCTTTATATGAATAAGTTGTTCCACCAATTGTCGTATCTTTTGGTAAGCTTTGTTCTATTTTTTGATTTGTTTTGCTTTCTTTGATGCTTCCATCTGCATTAGTCTTTATGTCCCAATATTTTGCAGCTGGTATAGTTATTTCTCTGTAGGCTTTTCCAGTTTCTCCTTCAGAAACTTTTATTTCTGGAGAAATTGCCTTGCCAGATTCATCCTTTACTACAAATCCTTGAGCTGGCATTTTCTTAGTAGAATCTATTCCTGCCCATGTTTGTTTTATAGTTAAATCTTGGTATTTGTTGATGTTAACTCCTGCTAGTGAATAGCCTGCATTGCTATCTGTTAATGAAGTATCATATTCATAAACCGCAATTGTTCCTGGAGCTTGGCCTCCACTTGGATTAGTTTCTTTATCTGGAATTCCAGTTATATTTGTACCTTCATCATCACCATCAGGGTTAACTGTTTTTATAACCATCTTACCAGTAGTTTCATCAATACCATATACTGCCATTCTTGAAGAATCTAGCCTTTGTGCACCAGTCAAATCTCTTGTTGCAAGAGGAAGACCATTATTTGCATCAGCTGTTGATACTCCATCAGTAACTGTCCATTTTGCAGTATTTTCTGATGTGAATTCTCCCATGATGGTAGTTCTGTTGTTCATGCCAATACGCTTAGATGTTTTTTCTTTTACTTGTTCGTCAGTGTATCCCTTGTCAAATACTAATCTTACTGCACCTGATTTATTATTTCTATTCTTTAATAAAACAGAAAAGTCAATCATGTATTTTTGTTGTTTGTTAAATACTGGTGTTTGGAATTTTATAGTAACATCTTTTGTATGATCTTTTAATGTATAATTCTTAGATTCTCTAATACCTAGTTTACCTTCAATTTCATTTGTTGTTATATCATCTTTGTTTATTGGTTTACCGTTAATAGTTATATTTTCGTATCTAGATAAACCAGAACCTTTAACTAAAGTTGCGTTAGAAATAAGCCCTAAGTCCAGCAAGTCTTTAGTAGATGAAAAACGAACTGTCCAGTCAATTGATTCTAGTTCTCCATCTTTTACTATTGGGGAACCTGAAACGTCCATGTGAACTTGATAATCTTCACCTTGGTCTACGATTTCAAGCACATCTTTTGAACCAGGTTCTATGATTTGATTTATAATCTTTCCGTCATTATCAACTACTGTTTCTGGAAGGCTTACTGCTTTTGTAACACCAATTCCTGTGATTGAGTTTTTGATAGAGTGTTTTGTTGCATCTCCGTCTAATTTTTTAATTTTTTCGACATTGTAATCGACATCAATTGATAGAGGTATTTGTAGATCATCTGAAATAGGTTCAGCAATTGTGTATGTTATTGAATTAGTATCTTTATCATAAGATGGAGTTGCAATTGTTTTTCCATTATTTACAATTGGTTTTAATGTATTAGGATATTTTACTGTAAGCCTATCGTCAAGTTTTATTGTAAAGGATTGACCTTCTTGGATAGGACCAGCTTTTCTAGATACATCAAAACGAGTAATGATTGTATACTTTTTATCTGATAAGCCTTGACTAGTTGCACCTACTGGATTAATAAGCATTTGTGGGTTGAAGTTCTTGTCGGCATCTTTTTCGATTAATGCTTTAATTGCATCTTTGTTATCTTCCATTAGCTTTGCTTGTTCTTCTTTTGTAAGGTGATATTTTTCTTCAAAGCTGGATAATAATGCTTGAACTTCTTTTAATCCATTTGCTTTTACTGATAGGATTGCTTTTAGTTCACGGTCTGCTTTTTGAAGATTAGTAAGTCCGAAGAATTCTTTGATGCCTTCTAATAATCCTTTTGTTTCTTTGCTGACTTCTTTTTTGTCAGCTGTCTTTTTATTATCTTCTTTATTATTAGCATCTTTTTTGTCTTCTGATTTTTTGATGTCTTCTTTTTTGTCTTGTAATGCTTTGTCAAATTCTTCTGCTTTTTGTTTTCTTTCTTCTGGTGTTGCAGGTTCTTTTTTGACTTCTTCAGTTGTTTCCTTCTTCTTTATAATAGGTTCTTCTTCTTGGTTTTCTTCTGTGTCTTGTACTAGTCCAAGAAGTTTTTTGTTTTCAAGGTCTTTTTTCGCTTTTTCTTCAGCGGCTTTTTTTGCTTCTGCTTCAGCTTGTTTTTTGGCAAGTTCTTCTTGTTTTGCTTTTTCTTCAGCTTCTGCTTTTTGTTTTGCTTCAGCTTCTGCTTTGGCTTTGGCGTCTGCTTCTGCTTTTGCCTTAGCATCAGCTTCTTGTTTCGCTTTTTCGTCAAGAACTTTTTGTTCTTCTGTTTTTTTAGCTTCTTCAGCTTTTATTTTTTCAGCTTCTTGTTTTGCTTTAGCATCTGCTTCTTGTTTTGCTTTTGCGTCTGCCTCTTCTTTTGCTTTTGCATCAGCTTTTGCTTTTTCTTCGGCTTCTTTCTTTGCTTTTTCTTCAGCTTCGGCTTTTGCCTTGGCATCGGCTTCTGCTTTGGCTTTGGCGTCTGCTTCGGCTTTTGCTTTTGCTTCGGCAACTTCTTTTTTGTGTTCTATTGATGATGTAACTTCAGCTGGTAATTGTTCTGTTTGATATGTGCTGTAAGTTTTATCATCTAATATAGCTGCAAATAAGTCTGCGTTTTGTTTTACTTCAAGTGGATTATTGTCATCCTTATTAAGAGCTATTGTTGTAAGTTTGCTGTCAACTGCTTTGTCAACTTTGAAGTCGAAGATGTAAGTACGGTTGTGTTTGTCACCTTCTGGTACTTCGCCATCTTGTTGAAGTCTGCGTTCTTCTGCAAGTTGAAGTCTGTGTTGTTCTGTTGATTTTAGATTTTCTGGAAGTTTGTTGAACAATCCTTCTTTATCAAAATCAAATTCGTCTACGACTTTAAGACTGTATACTTTGTAGTCGTCTCCAAAGTCTTCCTTATCAGCTTGAGGCACATAGTTGTTATGGATTCTGTATTTTCCATCTTCTTGTACTACGGATACATCCAAGCTCAATCCTTGATCTTTGAGTGATTTGTCCACTCTGTCGAATTCTTTGTGAGCCTCTTCTACTGTATCAAATGTCCTCTCGTCATAAAGACTAAAATCCTTTCTAACTAATAGTTTGATGTTAGAATTGATATTCGTGGTGTTCAATACAAACTTGACGTTCGTATCTGTGTCCAGATTCTTGTCATCAATTACTGTAGCGAGGTTCAATGAAAAGTTGGCATAGGTATCCTGTTTCAAGGTCTCGAGCTTTTGTATTACATATCTCTTGTCGAGCTCTTCCTCCTTAGCAAATGATGTTATGGCTGGAACGCATGATTGTATGAACATCAGCATTACCATGACTAACGCCGTTAGTCTATCAAATATTTTCTTCATTTTAACCTCCTGAATTACTTGATTTTTATTTCAAATGTTAGTTTTTTGATATTTATTATACTAATTTTATTCTCTACTACTTTACATGCATTTTGAATAAAATACTACATTTTTTCAGCTAATTAATGAATATCGTTTGCATTATCCCTAAAAATAAAGAAAGAATCAGCCCAACATATTTTATGAATAATGTTGCCCGACTCTGTTAGTTCTAAATAAAATGCATCGCTTTTTATATCCATTATAATTACGTTTGCCTTCGTTTTTATGTAATATATATTTGCATGTATTATTTATATGTATAGTCTAACATTATATATAGGAAATGTCAAATTACATGAATTGTTCATATAGTTTTTATGATTTTTTGATGTTATACAAATAAAGTTTTATTAAATATTTACAAATTACTTTTTAAATAGATTTTATTTGTTTTGTTTTTATCTTATTACTGACTAATTTGTTGTATTTTACTTTATATTATGAAATTAATTGTTAATTTGATATTTATTCTAAGTTTTTTGTTCAAATATTGTTCTATATATTTAGTGAGATATATCATAAAAATTTAGGAATATTTTTATAAATTTCCTGATAATTTTAAGTAAACGTTATAATTTATAGATTTAAAATAGGAATTTTTTGATATAATTTGTTACTAAGAGCGAAAAATATCGCATCGTTTGCAAATTTTTTTAAAATTTGTTTAGATTTATTAAATATTTGTGATTATTTTGAAAATAATTGGGTATGAGGCTTATTTATTTGAATTGGAATATATTGATTATTAAGAAATAAAAAAAGACTATAGATCAGAAATCTATAGTCTTGGCGAACGATAGAGGATTCGAACCCCCGACCTTCTGGTCCGTAGCCAGACGCTCTATCCAGCTGAGCTAATCGTTCATATACAACAAAACAGATGTATGCACATCTGTTGTTGTCTGGAGCGGAAGACGAGACTCGAACTCGCGACCCTCGCCTTGGCAAGGCGATGCTCTACCACTGAGCCACTTCCGCATGAATTCTTTTGGTGGAGGAGGGTGGATTTGAACCACCGAAACATAAAGTAACGGATTTACAGTCCGTCCCCTTTGGCCACTCGGGAACTCCTCCATAATCCTTTGTTTAAAAAGGATTTGTGGAGCTGGTGGGAGGACTTGAACCCCTAACCTACTGATTACAAGTCAGTTGCTCTACCAATTGAGCTACACCAGCATACTTGGCGACCCGGAACGGACTTGAACCGTCGACCTCCAGCGTGACAGGCTGGCATTCTAACCAACTGAACTACCGGGCCATTAGTTAGAAATTTATTTGTTAAAAATATATGGTGGGCGATACAGGGCTCGAACCTGTGACCCCCTGCTTGTAAGGCAGATGCTCTCCCAGCTGAGCTAATCGCCCATATATCTGGTGACCCTACCGGGATTCGAACCCGGGATACCGCCGTGAAAGGGCGATGTCTTAACCGCTTGACCATAGGGCCTT
>NZ_WKZE01000004.1:0-114804 GCF_009678315.1 Finegoldia sp. BIOML-A2 | reverse complement strand
AACACAGAAGTTAAGCCTCTTAACGCCGATGGTACTACGATGGAAACGTCGTGGGAGAGTAGGTAGTCGCCAAACAATTAAGGTCTAACGTGATTTAATCCGTTAGATCTTTTTTTTATTTTAAACAAAAGACCTACGAGCCCACTTGTGGGAGAGCAAGACCTAACAGCAATCTTTGATTTCATCGTAGGTCTGGTGCAACCAGTTGCCACGAATCCTTGATTCGTAGGAACTGACGGCACGTAGGTAGTCGCCAAACAATTAAGATCTAGTGATGACAATGTCCGCTAGGTCTTTTTTTGTGCGTTCTTTTAGATAGAGTAACTTTGAAAATTATTCATAAATTTCGCTGGACAATAGATGCAAGATACACATAGGTTGAGACCATAGCAAACATCTTGCACGAATATCTAGACTACGAAAATAAATAAATTCTAAGCTTGTGAACCTAAAATCGCAAACTCGCTAACGCTCAAACAGTGCGATTTTTTAACGGTTCACTGCACTTGAATTTATGATTATTTTCTCCGTATGATATTCTTAGCTTCGATTGTTTGCTTGAAGCTTTCGTGAATTTGGAGATTGCAGGACAATGACAGAAAATGATTATAAGGTTTCGCTAGACGACGGTTGCAAGATACACATAGGTTGAGACCATAGCAAACATCTTGCACGAATATCTAGACTACGAAAATAAATAAATTCTAAGCTTGTGAACCTAAAATCGCAAACTCGCTAACGCTCAAACAGTGCGATTTTTTAACGGTTCACTGCACTTGAATTTATGATTATTTTCTCCGTATGATATTCTTAGCTTCGATTGTTTGCTCAAAGGTTTCGATGTGTATAGTATTGCAGGATAAACATAGGTAATGAAATAAGCAAACATCTCGCACTAATATCTTTGGTTAAAATTTAATGTTCTCATTCGCTCAGCCTCACTTCAGAAATCTCCTTTTTTAAAAAAGTGAAATGAAGATTTCTTCGTTCGAAGCGTCGCTCATAAGAAGCATTAAATTTTATATGGTGATATTCTTAGCTTCGATTGTTTGCTTTAACGTTTCGCAGTGCTGGGGATTGCAAGATGAGGATAGAAAATTGTAAAAAGAATTTCGATAGAGAACAGTTGTAAGACACACGTAGGTCAAAAAATATGTAAACATCTTGCACGAATATCTTGTGGAAAATTTAATGTTCTCACTCGCTCAGCCTCACAGCTAAAATCTTATATTATGAAAATGAATTGAGGTGTAAATAAGAACGCAAGTTTGATATAATAGTATAGTAAATCAATAGTAATTTGAATATATAATAGATCAGAATTAAAGAAAGGAAATGATTATGAAGAGTAATAAATCAAAATCAATTTTAGTTATTGCATTTATTGCGGTAGCTGTTTTGATTATGTTTTTTATAAAGAATAAACCAGTTATGCCAATTAATAATGATAATAGTGCTAAGCAAACTGAGACTGATGGAAATGTTAAAGAAGATAGTAGTTCTAGTAGTGAGAATACAAGTTCATCAAATTTAAATAATTTCAAGGAAGCTTACAAGGAAGTAGACAAGGAAGATGTTTTATTTGCTGGCAAGGATGCTGGTTTTGAAAAGTTTTTATCTTACGATAAGCCTGTTTTTGTAAATTTTACTTGGACTGAATGTGCTCCTTGTAAGGAAATGGCTCCATATATAGACAATACTTTCAATAAGTTCAAGGGGAAAGCCGTTGTTAAGGATGTTGAAGTTAATGTGAACAATGATTTCGCGTCACAAGCTGGTATTAGAGTTACTCCTACACAAATTTTTATTCCTTTAAAAGAAGATTTTAAATTTTCTGATAAGGCTCAAATCGTGATGGATGAGTATTTCCAAGAGGTTACTGTAAATGGTAAAAAGGGATACATTCACGAAGGTTTGTTGAAGGAAAACGAATTAGAAATATTGATTTCGGATATGATAAATGGATAGTTTATTAGAATTTTTGTCAAAATTAGTCAAGGATTATGTTTATTTGGCTCCTATTATTTCTTTGGTTGCGGGGATTTTGACTAGTTTTCTTCCCTGCTCATTGCCGATGATTCCGATTATAATTGGGTATTTGTCGGGGAATAATTACGATAAGAAAAAATCTTTCAAGGTGGCTTTGGTTTTTAGTTTAGGTAGTATTTTAGTTTTTACAATTTTTGGATTGACGGCTGCCTTAGTAGGAAAAATTTTAAATCAATTTAGTAGAGTTTTTTATATTGTTATTGGAATACTTTTAATTCTTATGGCGTTTCAAAATTGGCATGTTATTAAGATTATTAGCTTAAATAAGTCTAGCAAAATTACAAAAACTGGACTTTTGGGAGCTTTTATAGCTGGTGTTATTCAAGCGGTGTTTGCATCTCCATGTTCAACACCTGTTTTAGTTTCATTGATGGCTATAGCGGCTAATACTAGAAATATTTTATTTTCTATTATTTTGTTTGTATTTTATGGTATTGGGAATTGCTTTTTGGTATTTATGTCTGCTTTGTTGATGGGTAAAGTCGAAGAGATTATTCAAAATGATTCATATACTAAAGTTTCTAAAATAATAGAAATAGTTCTTGGTGCAGTATTGATGTTATTTGGATTATATTTCTTGTACCAAGGTATGTAGGAGGAAATTTATTGGAAAAAAATGTATTAGAATCTAAAAAATTACAAGATTTAAAGATTATTGCTAAAGCTGTAGGTGTTGCAGGTATTAGTAAATACAATAAGCAAGATTTGATAAAAGAGATTATTAGTCAAGTTAATATTAATGAGAGAAATAATTCTGAGGATGATTACGAAGATTCTTCTTCTAATGAAGAAAAAGATTTGAAGGATCCTTTGAAAGTGGAAGGAATCTTGGATTTACACGAAAACGGATATGGATTTTTGAGATCGGAAGGATACGATTCAGGAGATGATGATATTTACGTACCTCCTGTTCAAGTTAGAAGATTTAAACTAAAGACAGGGGATTTTGTAGAGGGATTATCTCGTGAGAAAAAGGATAAAGAAAAATTCAATGCTTTGATTTATGTGAATCGTGTAAATGGAGATACTGTTGAAAATCTTAGAAATAGATCTGATTTTGAGAATTTGACGCCGATTTATCCAAGAGAAAGATTGACTTTAGAAAGAGATTCAAAGAATGTTTCAATGAGAATTATGGATTTGATAAGTCCTGTTGGAAAAGGTCAAAGAGGCTTGATTGTGGCATCACCTAAAACAGGTAAGACGACTTTACTAAAAAATATAGCAAACTCTATAAGAAAAAATTATCCGGAAATTCATGTTATTGTTTTGTTAATTGATGAAAGACCGGAAGAAGTTACAGATATGAAGCGTTCTGTTTTGGGAGCAGATGTTGTAGCATCTACTTTTGATGAAATGCCTCAAAATCATATTAGGGTTGCTGAAATCGTAATAGAGAGGGCCAAGAGGCTTGTAGAACACAAAAAAGATGTCGTAATATTGGTCGATTCAATTACTAGATTATCTCGTGCATATAATGTTACTAGTCCTTATTCAGGTAAGACTTTGTCCGGCGGACTTGATCCTTTAGCATTGAATGGTCCTAAAAGATTTTTCGGTGCGGCAAGAAATATTGAAGAAGGCGGTTCATTGACTATATTGGCGACGGCTTTGATTGAAACAGGATCCAGAATGGATGATGTTATTTTCGAAGAATTCAAGGGAACTGGAAATATGGAAATCAAATTGGATAGGAGCCTGTCGGAACAGAGAGTGTTCCCTGCAATTGATTTGAACAAATCCGGAACTAGGAAAGATGAATTACTTCTTACAAAAGAAGAATTATCAGCAATTAATAAAATAAGAAAACAATTGAATTCACAAGAAAACAAAAATATTGCAGACCAAATTATAAAAATGATCAAAAACACAAAATCAAACCAAGAATTTGTAAAATCAATAAATAATTTGCAAAGTTTGTAAATAAATTTATACTGAAATATTCAAATTTTGTAGACAAGTTCATACTCATGTGTTATAATAGGTAAGTCGAAAATAATTTTGAGAAAAACGAGGTGATAATATGAAAAAAGATTTACATCCAGAATACCACGAAGCTACAGTAACTTGCGCTTCTTGTGGCAATACTTTTAAAGTAGGATCTACTAAAGAAAACATAAACGTCGAAGTTTGTAGTCAATGTCACCCATTTTATACAGGACGTCAAAGATTTGTAGAACATGGTGGTAGAGTAGAAAAATTCAAGAAAAAATACAACATGGATTAGCATTTTTGCCAGTACCTTTTTGGTGCTGGTATTTTTGTGTTAAAAAATAGATAATGAACGATGAAAAGGTAAATTGAAATGAAGAAAACTACAATTGGTGGACAAGCTTTAATCGAAGGAATTCTGATGAGAGGCCCTTCAAAGTACTCCATAGCGGTCAGAAAGCCTGATCAAGAAATTGATTTGGTTGTAAAAGACTTAGAAAACAATAAAATAAATTTGATGAAGATTCCTTTTATAAGAGGAGTTGTTAGTTTGTTTGATTCGATGAAGTTGGGAATGGATGCTTTGATGTATTCAGCAAGTTTTTACGAAGATGATAGCGAAAACTTCTTCGATAAGCATTTTAAAAACAATGCCAGAAAAGTAGAAAATGTGTTTTCTATAATTGCATCAGTGGCATTGGCGTTACTGTTTTTCTTCTTCATTCCAACTTTTCTTACATCATTTGTTAAGCTAAATCATTCATCTTTCAGTTTCAATTTAATCGAAGGATTGATACGAATTATAATATTTTTCACATATCTCTTTATAGTTTCTCATTCAAAAGATATGAAAAGAGTTTTTGAATATCATGGTGCTGAACACAAGAGTATTTATTGCTATGAGCAAGGACTGGATTTGACTGTTGAAAATGTTAGAAAACAAAGTAGACTTCATCCGAGATGTGGTACTAGTTTTTTGTTTACGGTTATGATAATTTCAATTTTGGTGTTAGGTTTAGTTGGATGGCCAAATCAGTTGATGAGAATGTTGTATCGTATAATATTACTTCCAGTGATTGTATCAATTTCGTATGAAATTAACAGATTAATCGGAAAATACGATAATACAATAACGGCACTACTTGTTAAACCTGGATTATGGGTTCAAAAGTATTTTACAGTAAGAGAGCCTGACGACAAGATGATAGAAGTTGCTATATTGGCACTTAAAAGTGTTATTCCAGAAAAAGAAGATGAAGATTTATGGTAATCAAGGATATTTACAGTTTATTCGATAAATCTGATTGTCTGATGATTTTGGAAAAATTATATAACTATAGTTTTTCTGATTCTATTATTCATTCGAATGATGAGATTAACGAGAGTGATGAGAAAATAATTTTAGAATACAAAAGACTTTACGATGAGGATATTCCAATCGAATATATACTTGGGTTTAAGTACTTTTACAATAGAAAGTTTTATACAGATCCTGATGTTTTAATTCCAAGATTTGATACTGAAATTTTAGTAGACGAAATAATCAAGATTAATCGTAAGTTTGACAATATACTTGAAATCGGGATTGGATCTGGAATAATATCCATTACTTTGAATTTGGAATTGAATTCAAATGTTTTGGGTGTGGATATAAACAAAAAGGCTATTGAACTTTCCAAGAAAAATGCAGAAACCTTAAATGCTACTAATGTTGAGTTTATTTATTCTGATCTGTATGAGAATGTGAATTCTAAGTATGATTTGATAGTTTCCAATCCGCCCTATATAGACAAAAAAGATTTCAATTCACTTGAAACAAAAATTTTAAAAGAACCACGATCTGCACTTTTTGGTGGAGATGATGGACTGTATTTTTATAGAAAGATAATAAATCAAGCTAGTGATTATTTAAATGAAGATGGTATGCTTGCTTTTGAAATAGGTTATAATCAAAGAGAGAGCATATTTGAGATTTTAGATGAAAACGGATTTGGAAATCACTATTGCATTAAAGATTTTAACGGTTTTGATAGAGTAATAATTGCGAGGAGGTAATTATGTTTGAAAATTTAGATAGTGTTGTTGATAAGTTCAAAGACTTAGAAGTAAAAGTCGCAGATCCTGAAGTTATCGCTGACATGGAAAATTGGACGAAATTAATGAAAGAACACGCTGATTTAGAACCAGTTGTTAATAAATATTTGTCATACAAAGATAATTTGAAAAATTTACAAGAAGATAAGGAGCTGTTGGGTACTACTGGAGATAGTGAAATGGAAGAACTATTGAAAGATGAAATCTCAACATTGGAAGAACAAATCGAAAACGATCAAGAAGAATTGAAAATTTTGTTGTTGCCAAAAGATCCTAACGATGAAAAGAACGTATTTATTGAAATAAGAGCAGGCGCTGGCGGTGATGAAGCAGGTTTATTTGCTGGTGAACTTTTGAGAATGTACCAAATGTATTCTGATAAAAAACGCTGGACAACTGAAGTTATGGATATTCAACAACAAGGTGTTGGCGGTGTTAAAGAAGCTGTTATGATGGTTAAAGGAAAAGGCGCTTATTCTAGATTAAAATACGAATCAGGAGTTCACAGAGTTCAAAGAGTTCCTCAAACTGAAAGTTCAGGAAGAATTCACACATCTACGGCAACTGTTGCTGTTTTACCGGAAGCCGAAGATGTTGATATTAAGATTGAACAAAAAGATTTGAGAATTGACGTGTTCAGAGCAAGTGGTAACGGTGGACAATGCGTAAACACTACTGACTCTGCTGTTAGAATAACGCACATTCCAACAGGCCTTGTAGTGACTTGTCAAGATGAAAAATCTCAAATAAAAAATAAAGACAAAGCTATGAAAGTTTTGAAATCTAGATTATATGATTTGATGGAAGAAGAAAAGAACAAAGATAGAGCAGATGCTCGTAAATCTCAAGTTGGTACAGGGGATCGTTCTGAAAGAATTAGAACTTACAACTTCCCACAAGGAAGAATAACTGATCACAGAATCAACAAAACTATATTCCAATTACAAAATTTCTTAGATGGAGATATTGAAGAAATGATCGATGATTTGACAAGTTACGATCAAGCTGAAAAATTAAAAATGATGAATTAAAAATTAACTCGAGTTTAAATGCTCGAGTTTTTTATATTATAGCAAGTAATGATATAATTAGATATATATTTAAATTTAGGAGATAAAAATGAATAGTGAATTAATTTATGAATATTTGGATAAAATTGGAAGAGATGGTTACAAGTTGGGACTTGATAGAATGCAAAAAACTTTGAAAATTCTAGGTAATCCCGAAAAAAGTTTTAAAATAATCCACGTTGCAGGAACTAATGGTAAGGGTTCTACATCAACTTTTATATATCAAACACTAAAAGAACATGGTTATAAAACTGGACTTTTTACATCACCTCACATTATTAATTTTTACGATAGAATAAAAATCGACAAAGAAATTTCAGAAGAAGATTTTATGAGAATTTTCGAAATTATCAAGGACACTATTGAAGAAAATGATATAAAGGTGTCTACATTTGAATTTATAACTTTGTGTGCAATTTATTATTTTGCAGAACAAAAATGCGAATATGTGGTTCTTGAAGTCGGAATGGGCGGAAGATTGGATGCTACCAACGCTACAGATGAAACTTTGTTATCTGTAATTACAAAAATTGGATTGGATCACCAAGAATATTTGGGAAATACTTTGGAAGAAATTGCATATGAAAAAGCTTGTATCATGAAACAAAACGGAAGATGTGTCGTTTACAATCAACAAGAAAGTGTATTGGATGTGTTCAGAGAAGTTGCAGAAGAAAGAGATAACAAACTATACATTTGCGATTTTGATGAGGCGAAAAATATTGAAATCAACGCTAATCATAATTCTTTTGATTGGAAAAATTTGCATATTGAAACTAGGTTGGTTGGAAGATATCAATTATTTAACGCACAATTAGCATTAAGTGCTATTGATGTATTAAGAGATGAACTCGATTTGTCTGATGAAGATATCATCAATGGTTTCAAAAACGCATATATTCCTGCAAGATTTGATGTGATTAGACACAACCCAACAGTAATATACGATGGCGGACACAATGCCGATGGGGTTAAAGCTTTGAAATCATCAATAGAATCTGTGTTTGGTGATAAGAAAATCGTATTTGTTTACGGTGTATTGAAAGACAAGGACTATAACGATGAAATAAAATTGATTCATGAAAATGCTAAGGCGTTTGTAACATTTACACCAGATTCTCCAAGAGCATTAAAAGCTGAGGATTTAAAAAAGCAAATCGAAGCTTACAGTGATAATGTTGTTGCAAAATCAAATGTAAATGACGCCGTGGATTATGCTATTGAACATTTCAAAGACGATGTAATTATAATTTTTGGAACGTTGTACAGTGCGGAGCAAGCTTATGAACATTTATAAAAAAGTTTTTGATGGTAAAAATATCGGAGAAATTTTATACGATGAACCAATGAAAAATCACACTACTTTCAAAATTGGAGGTAGTTGTGATGTTATGATATTTCCTCAAAATGAAGAACAAATAATAAATGCCATTCACTTAATAAAACAAAATGACTTTGCTTACAGAATTATAGGTAATGGATCGAATCTGTTAGTTAGCGATGAAGGCTTGAGAGAAGTTGTAATTAAATTGCACGATAATTTCAACGATATGAAAATTGAAGGTGATATTCTAACTGCAAAATCAGGGGCGTTATTGAGCGCTGTCAGTAAATTAGCTATTAATAACTCTTACGCTGGTTTTGAAGCTGTTAGCGGCATACCTGGAGACATTGGAGGAGCTATCACAATGAATGCAGGTGCATATGGAACAGAAATGAAAGATATTGTTCACAGAGTTAAGGTTATTGATACAGATTTGAATGTAAAATATTTTAACTGTGATGAGATGGATTTTTCCTACAGACATTCAAGAGTTCAAGATGAAAAATTAGTCGTTTTGGAAGTTGAATTTTTGCTAAAAAAAGGTGATCAACAAGAAATCCTGAATAATTTTCACGATTACACAGAAAGAAGAACATCAAAGCAACCATTGGAACTTCCTTCATGTGGCTCTGTATTCAAAAGGCCAGAAGGACATTTTGCGGGACAATTGATTGATGAAGCAGGGCTTAGAGGATACAGATACAATGATGCAATGATTAGTGAAAAACACTGTGGATTCATAGTCAATGTTGGAGATGCAAAATGCTCTGACGTTGTAGCGGTTATAGAACATGTGCAAAAAGTTGTGTTTGATAAGTTCAATGTGAAGTTAGAACCAGAAGTGAGAATTATCGGTGGAAGATAAAATAAAATTAACCAGAGAATATCACGTGCATTCAGTTTACAGTCGTAACAATCACGGGAAAAGTACAATCGAAGAAATTGTACAAGAAGCGAGAGCAAAAAAGTTGAAGACTATAAGCATAACTGATCACGGTCCTGGACACTTAATGTACGGAATAAAAAGAAAATTAATTCCTGTACAACGTGAAGAAATTGATAGGCTCAAAGAAAAGTACGACGATATTGAAATTCTGATGGGAGTTGAAGCCAACGTAATTGGCTACGACGGAGAGATAGATATTAGAGAAGAAGAGAAAAAGTATTTTGATTTTATTAATCTTGGATTTCATGATGGAGTTAGATTTGTAGACAACAAATCTTTTTATAATTATCATGTTTTAAAAAGATTGAGCTGGATGGGACAATCGGTCAGGGGAAAAATGATTGATTTGAATACAAATACAATGGTAAAAGCATTGGAGAACAACGATATTTTTATAATAACTCATCCAGGAGATAAAATAGATGTTGATATCGAAAAAATCGCACAAACATGCGAAAAAACAAACACAGTTATGGAGATTAACAACCATCATCCGCACTTATCTGTAGAAGAAATCAAAATTTCTTCACATTATAATGTTAAATTTAGTTTAGGGAGTGATGCTCATCACAGAAAAAATATTGCAAATGTGAATGACAGCATCAAAAGAGTAATTGAATCAGGGTTGGATATTAGTAGAATTATAAACATCGATTAGGAGATTTCATGGAAGTTGTAATTATTACAGGAATGAGTGGAGCTGGCAAAAGTGCCAGTAGCGATATTTTTGAAGATTTAGGTTATTATACATTGGATAATATGCCGCCATCTCTTTTATTAAGTTTTATCGATTTGACTACAAAAAGCAAGAAAAAAATCAACAAAATAGCTTGCGTAGTGGATATTAGAGGTGGAGAATTCTTCGCTGATTTGATGAAGTCCATAACACTTTTGAAAAATCAAAGTATTGATGTTAAAATTTTGTATTTGGATGCATCAGATGAAATTCTAATCAGAAGATACAAAGAACATAGAAGGCCACATCCGTTGGCAGTCAATGGAAATATTTCAGAAGGCATAGCTAATGAAAGAGAACTTCTAAGTGAAGTCAGAAATTCAGCAGATTCAATCATCAACACTTCTAATTTGACACTGGGAGAATTGAGAAGAAAAATATTATCTGCATTTTCACTTAAAGATGTAGACACTAAACTAGCAATATCTGTAGTATCATTTGGATTTAAGCATGGAATTTTGCTGGATGCAGATTTGATATTTGATGTCAGATTTCTTCCGAATCCCTACTATATAGAAGAATTAAAAAAATCTTCTGGATTAAATACAGATATAAAAGAGTATGTATTTGGATTTGAAGAAGCAAATGAATTCTTGGATAAATTGGTGGATATGATGGAATTTTTGATTCCTAAATATTCAAAAGAAGGAAAAACAAACTTGGTTATAGGAATAGGATGCACCGGCGGAAAGCACAGGTCCGTTGCAATAGCACAAGCTTTGACAACAAGGCTTGAGGGAAATGGAGAAAAAGTTTATGTATCCCACAGAGACCAAAAATTTTGGTAAAAAAATAGTAACTATAGGCGGAGGAACAGGCAATTCTATATTGCTAAGAGGCGTCAAAAATTTCACATCAAACATAACGACTATTGTAACTGTAGCTGATGATGGTGGAGGAAGTGGGGTTCTCAGGGAAGATTTGGGAATGTTACCTCCCGGTGATATTAGAAACTGTCTTGTGGCACTTGCTAATACTGAACCTATAATGGAAAAATTAATAAATTATAGATTTTCAAATGGTCAATTAAAAGGTCAGAGCTTAGGGAATTTATTGATAGCTGCGATGAATGATATATGTGGCGATTTCAACGAGGCAATAAAAGAAATAAGTAACGTACTTGCGATTACAGGAAAAGTACTGCCAATGACTTTGGATAATGTCAAATTATTTGCTGAATTAGAAGATGGATCTACTATTGAAGGTGAATCGAACATCACGTTTTTGAATAGAAAAAACGGAGGTAAAATCAAACGAGTATTCACATCACCTAAACTGCTTTTGCCATTAAAAGAATCCATAGATAGCATAATGGATGCAGATATTGTTCTATTAGGACCAGGATCATTATACACATCTATAATTCCCAATCTTTTAGTAACAGACATATCACAAGCACTAAAAGAAACAAAGGCAGAAGTTGTGTACATATTGAATATAATGACACAACCTGGAGAAACTAATGGCTACAGCGTTACAGATCATGTAGTTGCCATTATTGATCACGCAAATTCAAACGTTATCGACAAAATCGTCGTTAATTCCAAGGAAGTAGACAAATACGCGAAATACAGATACAAATCAATTGAAAACTCTACGCCGATTTATATTACAGATGAAGATCGTGAAAATATGGAAAAATTAGGCATAGAAATCATAGAAGCTGATATATGTGATATTAGCTATGATTATATTGTGCATGATTCGAATAAATTGATGAAAACTATATTAGAAAGATATTAGTATGAATACGATTATTGAAAAATTAGACGGACAAAACAAAATACATGCACTTGAAAAAGCTGCAGATTTAATAAAAAATGGAAGTGTAGTTGCATTTCCAACAGAAACAGTATACGGATTAGGAGCAAATGGATTAGATGAAGAAGCTTGCAAAAAAATATTCGATGTCAAGAGAAGAAAAAGAGACAATCCACTAATCTTGCACGTAACTAACGATGAAATGGTCAGAAATTTATCGTCAGAAATCACTGAAGATCAAAAAAAATTGATGGATAATTTGTGGCCAGGTCCATTGACTATAATTTTCAAAAAAAGTGACAAGGTTAATGACGTTGTAAGTTGTGGAGGAAATACAGTTGCAATTAGAAATCCATCGGATGAAATCGCAAGATTTTTGATAGATAAATCAAATTGTCCAATAGCAGCTCCATCTGCTAATAAATCAGGAAGACCATCACCAACTAATGCACAAGATGTGTATAGTGATATGAAAGGTGAGATTGAAATGATTTTGGATGGAGGAAGTTGCAATATTGGAATTGAATCTACCGTTGTTGATTTGACAGAGAAACCTTACACCATACTTAGACCTGGTTTCTACACAAAAGAAGATTTGGAAGAGTATTTGGATGAGGTAGTTTATGATAAATCTTTAATTGATTCTAACACTATTCCAAAATCCCCAGGGCAAAAATACAAGCACTACGCACCTAAAACAAAACTCATAGTAATCAAAGGAAACATGGATAACATACAAAATTATGTTGATAACTTAGGAATAAATACCGATGAAATTGGATTTATACTCAGTGAAGAAACAGCAGAAAATGTAAACTTCAAAAATGTAAAAATTATTTCAAAACGAAATGATTATTTGAATTTTGCGCATAATATTTTCGCTTACCTCAGGGAATTAGACAAATTAAATTACAAATTATTAATTTGCGAAGGGGTAAATGAACAAAAAATGGGTATAAGTATAATGAACAGGCTTAAAAAATCTTGTGCCAATAACATAGAACTAATTTAGTATGTTATAATAAAGAGTATAAAGTTTATTTTATAGGAGGAATTATGAGTAAAGTAACTGTATTTGATCATCCGTTGATTAAACACAAATTAACGATTTTACGTGATAAAAAAACAGGAAGCAATCAATTTAGACAGTTAGTTTCAGAAATAGCAACTTTAATGTGCTATGAAGTTACTAGAGACTTTAAATTAGAAGATTGCGAAGTAGAAACTCCAATAGGAACAACTACCGGTCAAACTCTTAGTGGGAAAAAGTTGGGAGTAGTTCCAATTTTAAGAGCAGGTTTGGGAATGGTTGAAGGATTTTTGAGTGTACTACCAGCAGCAAAAGTTGGACATATAGGATTGTATAGAGATCCTGAAACATTAAAACCTGTTGAATATTATTGTAAATTGCCAAAAGATGTTGAAGAAAGAGATATTATCGTTGTGGATCCAATGCTTGCAACAGGTGGTTCTGCAGAAGCAGCGATTACTTTTTTAAAAGAGCATGGATGTAAGAACATCAAATTGGTTAATATCATAGCGGCTCCAGAAGGAATCAAAATGGTTCAAGAAAAGCATCCAGATGTAGATATATACGTGGCAGGTCTTGATGAAAAATTAAATGAACACGGTTATATCGTACCTGGTTTAGGGGATGCAGGAGACAGATTATTTGGTACTAAATAGCTTTAAGCTTTTAGTTATATACTTATGGTTTTAGAGTATTTTTCATATTCTAAAACCATCTCTAATTAGGAGGTGAAACAATGTCAGATACTGCTATATCAAAAATTAAAGAAGCTGAAGAGAAGGCTAAGCTTATTGTCGATGAAGCTAATGAAAAAAGAAAAAGCATTTTAGAGGATGCAAAATCAGAAGCTGAACAAAAATACAACGACATTATCAACGAAGCGCAAAAAGTTCGAAATGAAAAACTTGAATCTTCAAAAAATAAAGCAATTGAAGAATCAAAAGATTTGGAACAAAAAGCTAAGATGAATAACGAAGGTATTAAAAACATCGACATTGATACAGTTGAAGGACTTGTAGACAAAATCGTTGAAAGGATAGTGAGTTAATGGCTATTGTAAAAATGAGCAAATTTGATTTGTATTCATTTGATTATGATAGGGAAAAATTACTCGAAGATCTTCAAAAGTTTAATTATGTTCATATTGATGAAAAGAAAGTAGAAGACGAAAATCAAGGTGTAAGGAATTTAGATAATTCTGAACAAATTGTTAGCACTAGTGAAAAGCTTACCAAAGTAAAATGGGCTATAGATTTGCTTGAAAAGTATTCAGAAAAGCACAATAAGATAGACGAATTAAAACAAGGTAAGAAAACATTTAGACTAGATGAGCTTACTAAAAAAGCACTTGATTTTGACTTTGATGAACACTACAAAGAACTTTCATCTTTGGATAAACAACTAACTGAACTTGATCAGAACAATCAAACCTTGAACCAAAAAAAATCTGAATTAACTCCATGGGAGGAGTTAGATTTGGATATTTCAAAGATTGATGATTTTGAAAGGGTTAAGGTAGTTACAGGAACTGTAAGTGATAAATTCATCGATCAGTTGAAATTAAACACAAAAGATATTGAAGATATTTATATCGAAGAAATTTCTCGTAATTCAGGCTTTGTTTACTTGCTGGTTATCTCTAAGGATTATGAAAAAGCACAAGATATTCTAAGAGACAATGGATTTGTCAATATTAATATTAAAGCAAATGGACTTGTAAAAGATGAAATCAGAAATATTGACGAACAAATCATTGCAAATAAAAAGCAATACAAAGAAATAGAAAATCAAATTAAATCAAAAACAGATTTGACTGAACAATTTAAGATTTATCATGATTATCTCGAAAACAACAGCTTAAAAGAAGAAGCTACAAGCAAAATTAAGAGGACAGATAAGATTGATATTATCGAAGGATATGTTCCTACCGACAAGGAAAAAGATTTTGAAAATGTACTACAAAACTCATTGAATAATAAGTATTATTTGGAAATGAATCCAGCAGATAAGAATGATCCAAATGTACCAATTATTTTAAAAAACAGAGGATTTGCAAAAGCTTTTGAAAGTATAACGGGAATGTATTCATTGCCAAAATACAACGAAGTTGATCCAACACCATTATTGGCGCCTTTCTATTGTTTCTTCTCAGGAATGATGATTGGTGATTTGGGATATGGATTGATTGTATTTTTAGCAATAATCGTAGCTCTCAAGATTTTTAATCTTGATGAAAAGAAAAAACAATTCTTGAAATTCTTTATGTTCATATCAATTGCCTCAATGTTCTGGGGATACATTTATGGATCGTTCTTCGGTGGAATTATACCAATGACACCTATCATTGACACAAGCAAAAACGCAATGACTTTAATAGTTTTATGCTTAATCTTTGGTTTTATACATTTATTCTTTGCATTGGGAATCAAGGCTTACATGTTGATTAGAGATCACAAGCCTTTAGATGCATTTTACGATGTAGGGCTATGGTATTTAATTATTATTAGTATATTGATATTATTAACTGGTAACCTATTAGGATTACCTGCAATGGCAATGACAGTAGCAAAATGGATTGCAATTGCATCAGCTGTGGGGATAGTTCTAACAGCAGGAAGAGATGCAAAAAGCATTGGTGGTAAGCTTGGCTCAGGATTGTATTCGTTGTACGGAATATCTGGCTGGATTGGAGACTTCGTATCATATATGAGACTAATGGCATTGGGCTTATCAGGAGCATATATTGCTGTAGCAATTAATATGATTGTAAAAATGATGGCTGGATCAAGTATTATAGGATTTATATTTGGACTTATCGTATTTGTGGTATTCCAAGCATTTAACGCATTCTTATCGTACTTGTCAGCATACGTTCACTCTGCAAGATTGATTTTCGTAGAAATGTTCAATAAGTTCTACGAAGGTGGTGGAGTGCCATTCAAGAAACTTATAACAGAATCAGAATATTTTAACATAACAAACAAATAGGAGGATATTATGGAAAAATTCTTTTTAGAAAACGGTGGATTAGTTTTAGGAGTATTATCAGTAGTAATAGCAGTTTTATTCTCAGGTATGGGATCTGCTAAAGGTGTAGGTAGAGCAGGGGAAGCTGCAGCTGGAGTAGTTATTGAAGAACCAGAAAAATTCGGTAAGTCATTAGTACTTCAATTATTACCAGGTACACAAGGTTTGTACGGATTCGTAATTGGTATTTTAATTCTATTCAAACTTGCAGGTGGAAGTATTTCCTTAGCACAAGGATATGTTTACATTGCAGCAGCATTACCAGTAGGAGTTGTAGGATATTTCTCAGCAATTGCTCAAAGTAAAGTAGCAGTTAGTGGTATCAATATCTTAGCAAAGAATGAACCTCAACAAGCAAAAGGTATTATCTATGCAGTAATGGTTGAGTTATATGCCATCTTAGCATTCGCTATTTCATTCTTATTAATGAACCAAATCCAAGCTTAATGGTGATTTAGATGTCTAATTTAGATAATATAATTAATGAAATTCTTGAAGATGCAAAAAAAGAATCTGAACAAATTCTAAATAATGCAAATCAAGAAAAAGAAAAAATCATTGAAACTAAAATAGACCAGGCTAATCAAGAAAAAGATACAATATTAAACAAAGCAGAATCTGAAGCAAAAGGCGTGTACGATAGACACTTATCCCAAGTTGTTTTAAAATCAAGAGATAATGCGCTTTTTGCAAAACAAGAAGTAATCGATAGTGTTTTACAAAAAATTAAAGATAAATTAAAGAATATGTCACTTGAAGATTATAAAAAATACCTAACGAACAGTTTATCCAAAATGGATTTAAATAGTGATGATTTGTTAGTATTACAATCTGATAAGTATGATAGTTTGAAGAATGAAAACTTTAATGTAAAAATATCAGATGAAACTGTTGACAGCGGATTTTGTATTAAAAGAGGTAATGTATTAATCAATAATAATTTTTCTTCACTGGTCGATTCAATGAAAGATGAATTGGAAGTAGAAATTGCAAAAACTCTTTTTAAGAAGTAGGTGATAATATGAAAAAAGAAGATTTCATACATCAATCTGCTATAACTCGTGTCAAAGAAAAGGAATTGTTGAGTAAGAATGATTATGAAAGACTGATAGATGCAAGTAATTTAGAAGAAACTGTAAGATTACTTTCGGATTCAGTGTATCAATCAGAATTTGCAAAGCTTGATAATTATAAGAATTACGATGTTGCTTTGAAAAATGAGTTAAAAAAGACTTATAAATACATGTATGATATGAGTAGTTTCCAATTTCCTGTCGACTTAATGGCATTAAAATACGATTATCATAATTTAAAAGTGTTGATTAAAGAATATCTAAAAGATGAAGATTTTTCTTCAATGTTAAGTGATATAACTAGAATTGAATTCAAAAGCATGAGAGATTCAATTAGAGAAAATACTGAAATTGAAATGGAACATTTTGATAAAGTTATCAAAGATTCAATCGCTGATTACGAAGAAAACAAAGATCCTCAAATGGTAGATATTTATGCTGACAGAGAGTATTTTGTGGAAACTTCAGAAATTGCAAAACAAATTGATTCAGATTTGATAAATGAATACGTCGAAGATTTGATAGATTTTACTAATATTAAAACTTTACTTAGAGTTCAAAACCAAAAGAAAAGTTTAGAATTTTTGAAAAAAGTCATTATTCCAAATGGTAGTATTGAATCTGAAAAGTTTGAAAGTGAATTGCATTCTGAAATTACCGAAGATAGTCCATTATTCAAACAAGCTAGAATTTACTACTATGTAAAAGAAGCTATCAGTGAGTATAAGAAATCAAATAGTTTATCTGTCTTTGAAAAGGCAATGGATGATTATTTGATGGAAAAAATCAAAGAAATCAAAAAGGTTACTTATGGACCTGAGGTTTTGTTTGGATATTTATTTGCAAAAGAAACTGAAATTAAGAATCTTAGGATTATTTTTGTAGGAAAGATTAACTCATTGAAACCTGATTATATCAGGAGTAAGTTGAGGTTAAGTTATGCGTAAAAAAGTAGCTGTAGTAGGTGATAGAGATTCTGTATTGGTCTTCAAAGCTCTGGGAGTAGATGTTTTTGAATCTATTGAGAGCACAGACGCTAGAAAAACAGTTGATAGATTAGCAAAAGAAGACTACGGAGTGATTTTTATTACTGAACAAATAGCAGAAAAAATCAAAGAAACAATAGATAGATATAATGATAAAGTTTCACCAGCTATTATCTTGATACCTTCTAATCAAGGTAGCTTGAACATTGGAATGAACAGAATCAATACCAATGTCGAAAAAGCTGTTGGAGCGAACATTTTGTAAAGGAGAGCTTATATTGAAAGAAGGTAAAGTATTAAAAGTATCCGGACCTTTAGTAGTTGCTGAAGGAATGGAAAACGCAAGCGTATATGACGTTGTTGAGGTTTCAGACGATAAGCTCATTGGAGAGATTATTGAAATGAGAGGCGATAAAGCCTCAATTCAAGTATATGAAGAAACAACAGGAATTGGCCCTGGGGATAAAGTTGTATCTACAGGTCACCCACTATCAATTGAATTGGGACCTGGTATATTAGAGCAAATGTTTGATGGTATTCAAAGACCATTAAAATCATTGCAAGAAAAAGCTGGAGACTTCTTGTTAAGAGGAGTTAGCGCTCCATCATTAAACAGAGAAAAGAAATGGGAATTCAAACCTGTTAAGTCTGTAGGTGATGAAGTAGAAGCTGGAGATATTATAGGTGAAGTTCAAGAAACTGAAGTAATTGTTCACAAGATAATGGTTCCAGCTAATGTATCTGGTAAAATCAAATCAATTGAATCTGGAGAATTCACTGTTGATCAAACAGTTTGCGTTGTAGAACAAGATTCTAAAGATATTGAAATAAATATGATTCAAAGATGGCCTGTAAGAAATGGTAGACCTTACAAAGAAAAGGAAGATCCAATCAGACCATTGATCACAGGTCAAAGAGTTATCGATACATTCTTCCCAGTTGCAAAAGGTGGTACTGCAGCAATTCCAGGACCTTTCGGTAGTGGTAAAACAGTAGTTCAACACCAATTAGCCAAATGGGCAGATGCTGAAATAGTTGTGTATGTAGGTTGTGGAGAACGTGGTAACGAAATGACAGACGTTCTTAATGAATTCCCTGAATTGATTGACCCTAAGACTGGACAATCATTGATGAAGAGAACTGTTTTAATAGCGAACACTTCAAACATGCCAGTAGCAGCCAGAGAAGCAAGTATATACACAGGAATTACAATTGCTGAATACTACAGAGATATGGGCTATTCGGTAGCGATGATGGCTGACTCAACATCAAGATGGGCAGAAGCTCTTCGTGAAATGAGTGGTAGACTTGAAGAAATGCCTGGTGATGAAGGTTATCCTGCATACTTGGCATCAAGAATTGCTGATTTCTACGAACGTGCTGGTAAAGTAAAGTGTTTAGGTAGTGATGGAAGAGACGGATCATTGACAGTTATCGGTGCGGTATCTCCTCCAGGTGGAGATATTTCAGAACCAGTTACACAATCAACACTTAGAATTGTAAAAGTATTTTGGGGATTGGATTACGCATTAAGTTACATGAGACACTTCCCAGCAATAAACTGGATTAACTCTTATTCATTGTATCAAGATAAAATTGACGAATATTTGGATGGTAACGTAGATAGTAATTTCTCAGATTATAGAAAACAAGCTATGAAATTATTACAAGAAGAATCATCTTTATTAGAAATCGTAAGATTGGTTGGACGTGATTCATTAAGTGATGAAGACCAAATCAAACTTGAAACTTCAAAATCATTAAGAGAAGATTTCTTACAACAAAACGCATTCCACGAAACAGATACATTCTGTTCATTGGACAAACAAGCAAAGATGTTGGATTTGATCTTAACATTCCACAAGGAATCTTTGGAAGCTTTGGATGAAGGAGCTTATGTATCTGAAATTTCAAAACTTGCTGTAAGAGAAAAGATTACACGTTCTAAAAATATTCCAGAAGATGAACTACAAAGATTTGAAGAAATTAAACAAGAAATTAAATCACAAATTACCGATTTAGTTAATGGAGGTGAACGTTAATGATTAAAGATTATAATTCAGTAACAGAAGTAGTCGGACCATTAATGGCGGTAGAAGGTGTAGAAGGCGTAAAGTTCGATGAACTTGTTGAAATAGAATTACAAGATGGAGAAAAAAGACGTGGTCGTGTTGTAGAAATTGACCACGATGTAGCAATGGTTCAAGTATTCGAAGGTACATCAGGAATTAACTTACAAGAAACTACAGTAAGATTTTTAGGTAGACCTTTGGAACTGGGAGTATCTGAAGATATGATTGGTAGAGTATTTGATGGTTTAGGTAGACCAATAGATAATGGTCCTAAAATTATTCCAGAAGATAAAGTGGACATCAATGGTTCATCTATCAACCCTGTATCCAGAGATTATCCATCAGAATTTATAGAAACAGGTGTATCTACAATTGATGGTTTGAATACTCTTGTTAGAGGACAAAAACTTCCTATATTCTCAGGATCAGGTCTTCCTCACAACAAATTGGCAGCTCAAATAGCAAGACAAGCAAAAGTTTTGGGTAAAGATGATAAATTCGCCGTAGTATTCGCTGCGATGGGAATAACATTTGAAGAAGCACAATATTTCATCGGAGACTTTAATAAAACAGGCGCTATCGACAGAGCAGTATTGTTCATGAACTTAGCTGATGACCCAGCAATTGAACGTCTTTCAACTCCAAAGATGGCACTAACTTGTGCAGAATTCTTGGCTTTTGAAAAGGGAATGCACGTATTAGTAATCATGACAGACATGACAAACTACGCAGAAGCACTTCGTGAAGTATCTGCTGCCAGAAAAGAAGTTCCAGGTCGTAGAGGATATCCAGGATATTTGTACACTGACCTTGCAACTTTATATGAAAGAGCTGGAAGAATCGTAGGAAGAGAAGGATCTATCACTCAAATTCCTATCTTGACAATGCCAGAAGATGATATTACTCACCCAATACCAGACTTGACAGGATACATTACAGAAGGTCAAATTATACTTTCGCGTGAATTATACAAGAAAGGATATGAACCTCCTATTAATGCTATTCCATCATTATCAAGACTTAAAGATAAAGGTATTGGTAAAGGCAAAACAAGAGAAGACCACGCAGATACAATGAACCAAATCTATGCAGGATATGCGTCTGGACTTGATGCAAAACAATTATCTGCAATTCTTGGGGAATCTGCATTGAGTGATGCTGACAAAGCATTTGCAAAATTTGCTGAAAGATTCGAAAGAGAATATGTAGATCAAGGTTATTATACTGATAGATCAATTGAAGAAACTCTTAATATCGGCTGGGATTTATTAAAAGAAATACCACGTACAGAATTGAAGAGAATTAAAGACGAATTGATAGATAAATATATTGGAAATGGTGAAGGGACTGATGAGTAATGGCAAGACTCAACGTCAATCCTACAAGAATGGCTCTGTCGGAGCTAAAAGCTAGACTCAAAACATCTTCCAGAGGTCATAAGTTATTAAAAGATAAACAAGACGAACTTATGAGACAATTCATCGACATGATAAAAGAGAACAAAGCTCTAAGAGAAAAAGTTGAAGAAAAACTTCAAAACTCATTCAGCGATTTTCTAATGGCAAGTGCAATAATGAGTCCAGAGTTTTTGGATGAAGCAGTATCATTTCCTAAAACAAAGGTAAATGTAGATATTGAAACTAAAAACGTAATGAGTGTAATTATTCCGCAAATGAAATTCTCTCGTGAAGGTGAAGCTGATTCTAGTGAAATATATCCTTATGGATATGCTCAAACATCACAAGATTTGGACTTGGCAATTGACTCATTGAATTCAGTTATGGATGATATGTTGGAATTAGCTCAAATCGAAAAAGCTACACAATTAATGGCGGATGAAATTGAGCAAACTAGAAGAAGAGTAAATGCTTTGGAATATAGAACAATTCCTGATTTGGAAGAAACAATTAAATATATCAGAGCAAAGCTTGATGAAAACGAACGTGCTAATATTACAAGACTTATGAAAGTCAAAGATATTATCGCAAAACAAGAAAACGAAGCATAAAAATAAGACTGGGTAAAATAATCTTAGAATTAGATTACTCAGTCTTTTTTTATGGTAATATAATTAGTAGAATAAAAAATATGTAGAGGACAGTATGAAGATTATAATTTCACCCGCAAAAACATTTAAAATTAGAAAAATTAAAAACAAAAATTGTAGTTGTCTATATGAAAGCAAGAAAAATGAGCTAGTTTCGATTATAAAAGAAAAATCAGCCGAAGAACTTAAAAAATTGTGGAAATGTTCCGACAAAATAGCAGAGGAAAGTTACAACCTTTATCAAAATTTCGATGAGGCACCAAAAGGTTGTGCGATATTAAGCTTTGACGGAATACAATATCAATACATGGATGTTAACTCATTGGATGAAAAGCAATTAGGATATCTGGAAGAAAATCTCAGAATATTATCGGGACTTTACGGAATACTTAGACCATTAGATGAAATATCAAAATATAGATTGGATTTTGAAGACAAATTAATTAATCTGTATGAATTTTGGGAAGATGAAATAAGAAATCACTTTAAAGGTGAGGAAATAATAGATTTGGCATCAAAAGAGTATGGTCAGAATATTTACAAATACTTAGATAAAACGCCAGTTAAGATTGATTTTAAAGAAGAAGTATTTGTAGAAGGAGATATTAAATTAAAGACAAAAGCAACTCCATCTAAAATTCTTAGAGGTAGAATGGTAAATTATATGGCAAGAAATAATGTTGAAGATATTGAACAATTGAAGAAGTTCTCTTGTGATGGATATAATTATTCTGAAGATTACAGTGATACAAATAAACTTGTTTTTGTGAAATCAAAAGTGTCTGATTAATAAAAAAAGACTTTGTTTGTAACATGTGTTAAACAAAGTCTATTTTTTGATTTTTTTGATTTTTGTTTTGTATTTGTTTCTATAATCGTTAGGTGTAACTTTCACCACTCTACGAAATGCCTGATCGAAATAAGATTGTGAATTGAATCCACAGAGTTTTGCTATATCGTTGATTGGCTTGTTTGATGTTTTTAATAACAACATCGCAGATTCCATTCTTCTGTTTAGCAAAAATTGCATTGGAGTTTTACCGTAATGATTTTTGAATTCGTGTATTAAATGTGACTTAGATACCATAAATTTTTCTGAAATAGAATCTAGTGTGATTTCTTGATTGAAATTTTCATAAATATAATCTTCGACATGTTTAGTAAATGAATCTTGTGCAGGATCATCCATTGTGAATTTTAAATCGCCACGTCTTTGAATTTCTGTAATCAAAATACTAATCAAACAAGAGCACACTCTTTGATATCTAAATCTCTTGTACTTGGCTTCTTCCAATATTTTGTTGATATAGTACAAAATTACCATATCACGGTCGTTGATGTGATTGTGTTTGATACTAAGAACTGCTTTATCTTTTTGTTCTGTATCGAAAGATACTTCAGAAATAGCTAGTGTATAGAACTCAAAACTTTCTGATTTAGAAATTTCTGTAATTCTGGAACCTTGATTTACTATTAATACATCAAAAGGAAGAATTTCTATCTTTTTGTCATTTACAATAAAAGTTCCATTTCCTTTAAGACAATAGTACATTTGATAAAAAGGAAGTATTCCTCTTTTCATTTCTTCATTCATTTTAAGTTCTGTTTTAGAAATAAATAATAACTTGATGTACAAATCATCTCTAGGCTCAATCTTGTAAAATTCACTATTCATTTTCTTTTTCCACGCAATCCTTGCATATTCCGTTAATCAAAATATTTGTAGAATTGATTTTGAATCCTTTCAAATCGGAACTTTCAACAGTATTTTCCGTATTAAAATTGTAAATCTTGCCACATTTATCACATTTAAAATGTCCATGAGTTTCAGTCGTTATGTCGTATCTTAGCTCTGAGTTATCGATGTTAAGTTCAGATACAATACCAGCTTTCACGAAGACTTTAACTGTATTATAGATAGTTGTTCTAGATAATGTAGTCAATTTAGGAGCTAAATTTCTGTAAATATCATCTACAGTTGGATGAATATGATGATTTTCCAAATAATCTAAAATTACAATTCTTTGATATGTAGGTTTAATACCATTGTCTAGTAATTTTGTTCTTAAATAATTTCCATTGTTTTCCATAATAATTTCCTTTCAAATAACGCTTTTTATTATATCAGCTAGAAGATATCCAAGTCAAACCACTTGAAATATATTTGACTTCAATGTAGAATATATAGGATAAAAAATCAAAGGAGTGTTTTATGAAAAGAATTATTGGAGTAGACGAAAAAGTATCTCCAAAGATGCTAATACCTCTAAGTATTCAACATACTTTCGCTATGTTTGGAGCGAGTGTATTGGTGCCTATAGTTTTGGGGATTAATCCTAGTATTGTTTTATTGATGAACGGTATAGGTACACTGTTATTTATTTTGATAACAAAAAGAAAAGCACCGGCGTATTTGGGAAGTAGTTTTGCCTTCTTAGGACCAGCAACCATAATAATTGGACAATCGGGATTTCGTTATGCACAGGGAGCTTTCGTTGCAATAGGACTTATTGGATGTATTTTAGCATACATAATTTATAAATTTGGAACGGATTGGATTGATGTTGTTTTGCCACCTGCTGCTATGGGAAGTGTTGTAAGTTTGATAGGATTTGAACTCGCACAAGCAACTGTTTCTGGTGGTAAGATCGGTGCAAATATTATGACGGATACAAGAACTACAAACGATGTTATAGTTTTCTTGGTCACATTATCAGTAGCAATCTTAGGTTCTGTTTTATTCAAAAAATTCTTAGCTACAATACCGATATTAATCGCAATTATAACAGGTTATATTGTAAGTGTAGCATTAAAAATGGTCGATTTTACACCGGTAATGCAAGCATCATTATTTACATTGCCTAAATTTCAACTTCCAATATTTGACCTAAAATCTATAATCACAATGTTGCCTGTAATTTTGGTAATAACAAGTGAACACATTTCACACCAAGTAGTTACAAGTAATATCATAGGAAGAGATTTATTAAAAGAACCCGGCCTTCATAGATCGATTTTTGCAGACAACTTTTCAACTGCAATATCTGGATTTATAGGCGGAGTTCCAACAACAACTTACGGTGAAAATATCGGCGTAATGGCAATTACTAAAGTTTATTCAGTTTATGTAATTGCAGGAGCTGCTTGTATATCAATTTTAATGGCATTTATTGGACCATTATCAGCACTTATTTCATCAATACCAGGAAATGTAATAGGTGGAGTAACATTCTTACTTTACGGCATGATAGGAACAAGTGGTATCAGATTATTAGTAGATCAAAAAGTAGATTACTCACAATCCAAAAACTTAATATTAACTTCTGTAATATTTGTAACTGGACTTTCAGGATTGAAAATAAACTTCTTGGGAGTATCATTATCAGGAATGGTTCTAGCATCAGTTGTTGCAGTAGTATTGAGCTTATTATTCTATGTCTTTGATAGATTGGGAATAATGAACGATTAGTAAGTATAATTAGTGGACTTTTATTAGTTCACTAATTTTTTTTATTGAAAAATAGCATTAGTATCATTTTTTCGCAAGTTTATGTATAATTTTAGTATGAAGGTTTTAATTATAGAAGACGATAAAATAATTTTAAATTCACTTAAAAAATATTTAGAAAATTGGGAATATGAAGTGTTCACAAATTCTGGAATAGATATTATGGAGGATGTCAAGAATATAAAGCCAGATATAATATTGATGGATATTATACTTCCTAGTTTTAACGGATATTTTTGGTGCGAAAAAATACGAAAAACAACTGATATTCCAATAATTTTCATATCTTCAAAATCAGAGGATTTGGATATAATAATGGGAATGCAGATGGGAGCTGACGATTATATTACTAAGCCATTTAATTTTGATGTACTTATGGTAAAAATCAACGCCGTAATGAAAAGATATTACGGAAACAACATCATCAAAAGCGTTTTGGAGTTTAATGAAGTCATGCTTTTTGTGAATGAATTCAGATTAGAATTCAATGACAAAGAAATTAACCTCACAAAAACAGAAATGCTAATTTTAAAATCGCTATTTGAAGCTAAAGGTGAAATAGTCACTAGGGAAAAATTGATGGATAAGTGTTGGCAAAATGATTTTTTCATAGATGATAATACTTTAGCTGTGAATATCAATAGAATAAGAAAAAAATTAAACAAACTTGGCTTGGACGATTTCTTGTTGACTAAGAAATATTCAGGCTACTATTTAAATGATGGAAGAAATTAAAATGGATAAATTAATGTGTTTTTTAAAGAAAAATATCAATTCTATTTTGTTTTTTGTGTCAATAAATGCTATTTATTTTATTGTTGTTTATTTGAACAATGTAGACCTAAAAGTGTTTTTACAAGGTTTTGAAATCTGTTTGATAGTATTTTTAATTTATTTGGTGATTAAATACTTAGATTTTCAAAAGGAATTGTCAAAAGATGAGAAAATAGAAGATTTGGAAATGCAAATTGAAAATATTAGAAATCAGTATATTTCTTGGCAAAAAGATATCCAAGAATATTTCTCTATGTGGGTACATCAGATTAAAACACCGATAACTTGCTTGGAAATTCTGACAGATGATAATAAAGAAATGAAAATGCAACTAAAATCAATCGACAATTACACGAATATGGCTATAAATTATTTGAAGTTAAATTTGCACGAAAAAGACATGGATATAAGCGTTGTAAATGTGGATAATTTACTGAATATTTTGGTCAAAAAATACTCACTTTTGTTTATAAACTCACATATTAGCTTGGATTTTAGAAAACACGACATAAAATGCATTACAGATAGCAAATGGTTAAGTGTTTTATTGGAACAAATCCTCTCTAATGCGATTAAATATTCTGAAAATTCACAAATTATCATAGATTCATTCAAAAAAGATAATTCAGTAGTGATTTTAATTGAAGACAAGGGAATAGGGATTCCAGAAGAAGATATCAATAGAATTTTTGATAAAGGATATTCGGGATTTAATGGAAGATTGAAACAAAAATCAAGTGGTTTGGGATTGTATTTGGCGAAATCTATCGCAGATAAACTAGATATTACATTGAAAGTCGACTCTGTTGTAGGTCAAGGTAGTAAATTTTATATTATTGTGAATAACTAATCTTACAATTTTGTAAGATTGAATGATTTTTGTTAGTTTAGATAAATGCTACTTTTTCTAAATTCATTTAACATATAGTTATGGAGGGTGTTATGAATATTTTAGAATTAAACAACGTAAGAAAAGTATACAAAACGAAAAATGTTGAAACAGTAGCATTAAAAGATGTGAATTTTTCTGTAGAAAAGAATGAATTTATAGCGATAATGGGAGAATCAGGCTCAGGTAAAACAACTTTACTTAATGTAATATCAACATTAGATAAGCAAACTAATGGAAAGGTAGTGTTAAATGGCAAGGATATATCCACTTTAAAAGAATCGGAAGTTGCAAAGTTCAGAAGGGAAAAGCTGGGATTTGTATTTCAAGATTTTAATTTATTGGATATTTTCTCAAACAAAGACAATATATTTTTGCCGATGGTGCTTTCAGATTATAAGCCAAAAGAAATGGAGAAAAGATTATCTGAAATTCAAGGTTTGTTAGGAATTGAATCTTTTGTGGACAAATATCCTTATGAAGTTAGTGGTGGACAAAAACAAAGAATTGCTATTGCAAGAGCTTTGATTACAAAACCAGATTTGATATTGGCAGATGAGCCAACAGGTGCATTGGATTCAAAATCATCTGAAATGATACTTGATTTATTCACAAAAATTAATAAATTAGGACAAACTATATTGATGGTAACTCATTCTGTGAAGGCAGCTTCTTTTTCTAACAGAGTAATTTTCATAAAAGATGGTGTTGTGTTCCATGAAATTTACAAGGGAAATAGCGACAACAATGAATTTATGCAAAGAATTAATGAGTCATTATCTGTGATAAATAATAGAGGTGTAGATAATGAATTCTAAATTATCTACAAAATTTGCTCTCAAAAACTTAAAAGCAAACAAGATTGTAAATATTCCATATATCTTGTCAACAAGTATTATGGTGGCGATTTTGTTCATAATGATATCTTTATTAGATAACAAATATGTTATGCAACAAGACGAATTTGGAACGATAATAGTATTCGGATCGATTATAATATCGATATTTACATTTGCGATTATTATGTATGCGAATAGGTTTTTGATAAAAAGAAGATTTCAAGAATTTGGATTGTATCGTGTTTTTGGATTGGAGAACAAACACATCAATAGAATTTTGCTAAAAGAAAAGTCGATATTTTTTGTTCTTATTTCAACGCTAACAATTGTATTCGGTATTACATTGGGAAAAGTATTGTTTTTGGCAGTTGGAAAATTGATGCAAGAAAATTTCAGCATAATGCAGTTTGGAATCTCAACCAAAGCAATTATATTATCACTTACATTTAATCTTGTAATTAGCGTTTTAACATTCATCTTCGATATATTGAATATAAAATCTGCTACAACTAGGGATTTATTTGCAAAAGGACAAAAATCGGAATCTGAACCAAAAGTCAAAGTAGTATTTTTCATTTTAGCAATAATTTTAACTGCAATTGGTTATTACATTGCGTTGACAATCGAAGGAAGCTTAGAAAGTTTATTGATGTTTTTCGTGGCAAGTCTACTTGTATTGTTTGGAACGTATTTTGGTTTTGTTGCAGTAACTATTTTTGTACTAAAAATGATGAAGAAAAACAAGAATTTCTTCTACAAATCGAAAAATTTTATTACAGTTTCTGGAATGCTTTACAGAATGAAATCAAATGCAGTAGGATTAGCTAGTATTGCAATTTTGTGCACAGGAGTTGTAGTATCGTTGTCGACTACAATGGCAATCTACAACAGTGCAGAAAAAGTTGTCGATTCAACTGTAAACAGAGATTATAAATTGACTGGAACGATTACACCAGATAAGAATTTTTCTAAAAATATCGAAAAAGAAAAAACAAGATTAAAAAGTTTAGTCACAGAAAAAACAAATCCTAAAAATGATTATTATCAAGTTAGTACAATGATGTTTGCAAACCTTGATGGCAATAAATTTTCTAAAATGGGAAAGAATAATACCAAGTCTGTCTATATTATGATTCAAACTTTAGATTCATTTAACAATAAGTTTTCAAAAAATTATTCATTGAACGATGGAGAAATTTTATTGAATTCAAATTATATGAAATATATAACATCAGATAAGATAACTTTAGGAAGTGCTGATTATAAATTCAAAAAAATTGATGAGCTTGAAGGAAGAAATATTGCTGTGGATATGTTCTACGTCGTTGTAAAAAACGATGAGGATTTGGTAAGATTTTGCAATGATTTCAGAATGCCTACGGACAATGAAGTGGAAAGTAAACCTTTGGAAGTGGAGGTATCTTACTTTTTAGATTCGGAAAAAAAATTAGATGGAAAAGAATTTATATCTAAAGACAGTTCTCTTCAATTTGTATCTAGACAAGAAACAAAAACTGGAGTGTACAGTTTGTTTGGAGCGTTCTTGTACATTGGCTTTGTAATCAGCTTTGTTTTATTAGTAGGAACTTCAATCATAGCATATTACAAACATTTATCAGAAGGAATTGAAGATAGAAAAAACATTCAAACAATGAAAAAAGTTGGACTGTCAAACAAAATGATAAAAAAGACATCATCACAACAAATATATTGGATGTTCTTCTTACCGCTTTTTGTGGCAGTAATTCACTCTGCAGTTGCATCAAAAATGTTGTATCAATTGTGTGGAGTTTTCGGACTCAGAAATATATCTGAGTTTGCAATTCCATTTGCAATTTCTGTATCGATAATAATTGTAGTGTATTTCATAATATTTAAAATAACAAGTAACGTCTACTATAATTTGGTAAGCGAAGAAGAATAAACTGGGGGAAACTCCAGTTTTTTCGTTGTGTGTTTTAAAAAATAATGGTTTCGTGATAAAATAGGAATATCAACTAAGAGGGGTTTTAAAATGAAAGTAGTTAGAACTGAAGATGCGGTAGGTCACATTTTACCGCACGATATGACTAGAATTGTAAAGGACGTGGTCAAAGAGAGAGCTTTTAAAAAAGGTCACGTTATTACAGAAGGAGATATTCCTGTTCTTCTAAGTATGGGCAAGGAACATATTTATGTTATGGAATTGGAAGATGATGATTTACACGAAAATGATTGTGCAATTATTTTGAAAGATATTTGTATTAATCAACATATGCATTCATCTGATATAAAAGAAGGCAAGATAGAAATAGTTTCTGATGTGGATGGATTTTTGAAAGTCGACAGAGATAGGTTATTCAAGTTAAATTCAATTGATGACATATCCATTGCAACTGTTCTTGGCAATCAACCAGTAAGAAAAGGACAAAAAATTGCTGGAATGAGAATTATCCCGCTTTTCACAAAAGAAAAAATAATGGATGAAGCTAAGACAATAATGAATGGTGTTCCTATTTTGGAAATCATTCCATTTGATAAGACAAAAAAATGTTCAATCATTACGACAGGATCTGAAGTGTACAAAGGTCTAATCAAAGATCAATTTGGACCTGTGTTAAAACAAAAAATGAAGGATTACAATTGTGAAGTAATAAATCACGTCATAGTCGACGATAATAGTGAAAATATTACACGAGAAATTAATAAGGCACTAGAAAACAAATCCGATATAATTTTGGTTTCAGGTGGAATGAGCGTCGATCCAGATGATATGACACCAAAAGCTATAAAAGATTCCAAGGCAGAAGTGATAACTTACGGTTCGCCTGTACTTCCAGGTGCGATGTTCATGCTAGCTTACAAAAACAATACTGCAATTATGGGACTTCCAGGTTGTGTAATGTTCAACAAATCTACAGTTTTCGACATTATTTTGCCTTATATTTTTGCAAATATTAAAGTTACAAAAGATATGATTAATAGTTTGGGTTATGGTGGATTTTGTATGCAATGTTCAGAGTGTCACTTCCCAAATTGTGAATTTGGTAAAGGGTTATGATTGGAAAAGTAATAAACGAGAAAAAAATATATTTTTCTGCGGCAATTCTTGTAGCTTCGTTGATTTTTGGGGTTTTCATTAGAAAGCAATCTGGTCTTTCATTCGAACCGAAAATAATGAATTTTGCACAAAATCTTACAGATAATTTTACTTTTTATATTTTCAAATCATTCACAATACTTGGAAATTTCAGTACGTATTTTTTGATATTAGCTATTAGCTTATATTATTCAAAACGTATTGGCAAGAATTCATTTTTTTCAATAACATTAATGTCTTGTTTAATTGGCCTTGTAGTTATGAATGTGTACAAATATAGTTTTGTGAGAGTAAGACCGTTAGATTTTTTTAAAATAGAACAAGGTGGTTACAGTTATGTTAGCGGTCATAGTTTGGTAAGTACAAGCTTTTATTTTACTTTGAGTTATTTGTTATGCAGCTTAAAAAATTACAAATTCATTTATTTAAGAATAATTCCATTTGTAATTGCTTTTAGTAGGTTGGTTGTGGGAGTGCATTGGCCAACTGATGTGTTTTTTGGAATGCTAGTGGGATATGTGTGTTATCTAGCTACGATTTTTGTGGCAGAAAAATATATAATAAAATCAAATAAAAATCTTGATGAACTATAAATTTATTTTTATGGTTCATTTTTTATTGGAAGTTTCCTACTATACATTTGAACTTGGTTGGTATAAAATTTAATATGAAGTATTAAAGGAAGGATTAAAAATGAATAAATACGATTGGTTTGTAATAATAAGTAGCATTGTTCTGTTATCGATTACTTTTTTTCTTGGATTTGTTGTATTAAAAGACAATGAAACAAATTTGGATAGAAGATTAAAGGAACATTTTACTAAAATGGGACACAATTCCCTTATTGCGATGATGGCAAAAATTACGAAGTTTGGAAATGTAGAAACACTTATGATTATAAGTATTCCAATAGTTTTTTTCACTGTAAGTCAGCATAACTATGTATCAGCATCAGCTATAATTATGAGCGTTATGCTAAGTGTAATAGCGGTTCACACTTTAAAATTTATATTTAGAAGAAAAAGACCAAAAGTTACAACCGGTATCAATTATATGGGATATTCTTTTCCGAGTGGACATTCATGTGTTAGTATGAGCTTTTATTTGACGATTGCTTATGTGCTAAGTTATGGATATAAATTTTTCTTCGTGACGATGTTGATTGCCATTGTGTTTGCGTTTATGATTGCCATTTCCAGGATTATTTTGGGGGTACATTGGTTTACGGATGTCGTAATAGGTAGTTTTATTGGGCTAATATGTGCATATTGGTCTATATATATGTTCAGAATGAATTATTATTTTACATTTATTTTTGGTTAGGAGTGAAATTATGAGTACAATTGAAAAATTAAGAAAAGACAAAATGTTAGCTATGAAGAACAAGGATAAAGTTAAATCGGGAGTTATTTCTTTGATTATGAGCAACATTTTATTGGAACAAAAAGAAAAGAAAAGAGATTTGACAGACGAAGAACAATTAGCTTTTGTAAAAAAAGAATTGAAGCAAACAATGGATACATTGGAACAAACTCCAGAAGACAGAGTTGAAGCGATTGAAGAAACAAAACAAAAAATAGAAATTATCAAATCATATCTTCCAGAGCAATTATCTGAAGATAAATTAAAAGAAATCATAGAAAAATTTATGGAAGAAAACTCCCTTGAAAAATCAAATAAATCAAGAGGACAAATAATGAAATACATTATGGGAGAATATGGTAAATACACTGATGGTAAGACAGTTAACAAAGTAGTTGAAGAAATTATAGGTGCATAGTGGATAAGAATACTGTATTAAATTATTTTAGAGATTTTTCTAAAATCAATAGATGTTCAAAGCATGAACAAGAAATCGCAGATTACTTGGAAAAGTTTGCTCATGACAATGATTTGGAATGCAAAAGAGATAAGTTCAACAATATCTACATTAAAAGAGAATCAGACAAAAGTTTGGAAGATAAACCAGGAATAATTCTTCAAGCACACATGGATATGGTTTGCGTTTCCGATGAAGGGTATGATTTTGACAATGGAATTAAAATCATAGAAAAAGATGGATTCATGTTTGCTGACAAGACAAGCCTTGGCGCAGACAATGGAATTGGACTTGCCATAGCTATGGCTACATTGACATCCAATCACAAACTTCCTCAAATAGAAGCTGTGGTGACTACAAGTGAAGAAGTTGATATGAGTGGTGCGATGAATTTCGATTTTGATTTGTCTGGAAAATATTTCATTAACATAGATTCAGAAGATGAAAATGAATTGATTGTAGGCAGCAGTGGTGGAGAAAATGTCAATGTTGAAGTAGACAAGCATTACGTTTCAGATAGTTTGTCCAATTTTTACAAAATTTCTGTAAAAGGACTTAAAGGCGGACACTCTGGAATGGAAATTGACAAGAACCACCAAAATGCAATCAAGGTTTTGTTTGAATTTTTGAAATCACTGGATGATTATTATATCTGTGATTTTAAGGGTGGTACAAAAGACAATGCAATTCCTACAAATGCAGAATTAATTTTATCTACAGATGAATCTGTTGATTCACTTAGCAGAAAGTCAGAAGAATTTATCTCTAAGATTGATTTGGAAGATTTTGATAAGGATTTGAAGCTAGTAATTGAACAAGTAAATGCACAAAAATGTTTAGATAAAAGAACAACAGAAAATTTATCTGATATAATTGGAGAATTAAACTCTGGTGTGATTTCTTACATTGAAGGACTTGATGAAACAGTCGAAACATCTTGTAACTTGGCGATTGTAAATTCTTTGGACGATAAATTCGAAATCATATTATCTACGCGATCTTCAAATCATGACAAATTAGTAGCGCTACGAGAAGATATAGTTTCAAAAGCGAACAAACACAATGCAACTGCCTTCGATTACAATTATTATCCTACTTGGGAATTCAATGAAAAATCAGAGTTGATGGAAGTTGCAAAGAATGCTTTCTCAAAAGTAAACGACAAAGAAGTAGATGTTAAAGTAATCCACGCTGGACTTGAATGTGGAGTGTTTGCAGAAAAATATAAAAAAATTGACTGCATTTCAATTGGCCCTACAATGTACGATGTACACACAACAAAAGAAAGATTAGATATTGAATCTTTAGAGAGATTTATTAAATTCTACAATGTAATTTTGAATATGTTGACTAATTAGTTACGCTGTATTATAATAGTATTACAGAGATACAATTAGGAGGTCGTATGAAAAATAATAAAAAGTTTGCAATTATTTTAGCTATAATTGCTTTAGCCTGTGTTGGAGGATTGGTCTTTAAATTAGTTAAAGCCAATAAGAAAAACGAAACTAAGTATAGCTTGTATACAGTATCCGCAGGAAGTGATTTGGTGTTCAGTGCAATATCAAAAACAGGCGATGTACAACAAGTTTACAACAATCAAGCTTATGGTGAGGTTGAAAAAGTTCATGTGAAAACTGGTCAATCTGTTAAAAAAGGAGATTTATTGATTACTTTTGTAAACAAAGAAGTTGAAAAACAAATTGATCAAATGGAAATGCAAATAGAGCAAGCCAAAAGCCAAGCAAATTATGCATTAGAAGATAGAAATAGCGCATACAAATCCTACAATAAATTGGTAGAAAAATACAACGAAACTTTTTCTCCAGAACTAGAAATGCAAATCGATCAAATGGAACCTACACTCAATCAATCAAATAGAGCTTACAAACAAGCACTTGATCAAGTAGAGTTGCAAAAGAAACAGCTTAATGATTTAAAAGGAAGTTCAAGAAAAACAATCAAGGCTACAATTGCTGGGACTTGCAAAGTTAATGACAAAAACATCGATAATCCGATGAGTCAAGGAACATTGGTTGAAGTTACTAGCGATGAAAATATTATTGAAGGAAATATTTCTGAATACGACTACAATAAATTAAAAGAAAATGATGAGGTTGAAGTAATTCCTATTAATGGGTATGAAAAAACAAAAGGAACTGTAGTAGAGATTTCCAATACTCCAGACAGTCAAGCTGGATCATTTGAAGCTAATCAAATGCAAAACATGACAGAACAATCTGGAAGTAATTCTTCAAATTTTGTATTTAAAATAAAAACACAAAAACCTATACACATTGGATTCAACGTTCAAGTAAGAAAAAAATCAGATAAGATTGAACTTGCAAAAGACATGGTAAAAGAAGAAGGTTCTAAATACTATGTGTTTGAATACAAGGATTCAAAAGCTGTGAAAAAAGAAGTTCAACTAGAAAAAAATACTAATTCTTATACTGTGATTTCTGGATTGAAATCTGGTGACAAAATTATTTCTAAAGTAAAAGATTTGAAAGATAATCAAGAAATAAAGGTTGAAGATTAGTCATGATAGATTTAATTAAAATCAATAAGTTTTACAATTCAGGTGAAAACAAGCTTCACGTTCTAAAAGATGTTAGCTTGAACATTAATAGTGGTGATTTTGTCGCAATAATGGGTGAGTCTGGTTCTGGAAAGTCTACGTTGATAAATATCCTTGGCTTTTTGGATAAAAAATTTTCAGGAATATATAAGTTTGAAAATGTTGAGATAGGCAAATTTACAGATAATAAATTGTCCGATCTTCGCAACAAATCCGTGGGATTTATCTTCCAACAATTTCAACTTATCCAAAATTACACCATAGCTGAAAATGTAGAACTACCTTTATTGTATCAAGGTAAATCCTATAAATACGCAAGAGAAAAAGCATTGGAAGCTTTGGATTTGGTAGGAATTAAAAATCAAGCAGACAAAAGACCGAAACAGCTTTCAGGTGGACAACAACAAAGAGCAGCTATAGCACGTGCCATTGTTCACAATCCGAAATTTATTATAGCAGATGAGCCAACAGGTGCGCTTGATTCAGAAACCAGCAAGGAAATAATGGCGCTTTTTAATGAATTGAATCAAAAACTCAAAATCACAATAATAATGGTTACTCACGATAAAAATATTACACATAATTGCAACCGAAAATATTTTATGTTAGATGGTGTTTTAAAAGAAAGGGATAGTTATGAAGTTTAATATTTTATTAAATACTGCCTTCAAAGATATCATCAAAAACAAAAAGCGATCTTTACTGACTATGCTTGGAATTATTATAGGGATTGCAGCAGTAATAACTATTATCGCAATTGGGAGAGGTTTCCAAGATTACGTTGTTGATAGTTTAATGGGTGGAGAAGGAAAGGAACTTAGCGTTGCGTTTTATTTCCAGCCTGAAAATCCAACAAATTCAGTGGGAAGCAATACATCTGTCTTCACAGAGAAAAATATTCGAGATATTTCGCAAATGACAGATGTAGTAAAAGTTGAATCCGATCCAGAACAATTTCAAAATAATCTTTTAAATGTTTCGATACGAAAAAATGATGGAAAATTGGAAAGTGGATTTGCAAAACCTGTCGAAGAAACTGAAAGCAAAATTGTAAATGGTAGAGCTATTACGAAATTAGACGGAGATACTAATCAAAAAGTCGCTGTAATATCAAAAAAATTAGCAGATGATTTATTTGAAAATGAAGATCCGATAAATAAAACAGTGATTTTAAAAAATGATAATTATGTTATTGTCGGTATTAAGGAAAATAATGCTGCTACAAATTTATTTGTCATGGGAAATGATGTAGACCTGCCGAAAGGTACGGTTGAATCTCGTAAACCTAAAAATAATAATTCAATATCGATGATTAATGTTATTCTGAAAAATGGTACAAAAGTTCAAGACAAAGCAAAAGAAATCCAAGAATATCTTGAAAAAAATGGTCCAATGAAAGCTGCAGGATCATATAACTTCGTTGATATTGCGCAACAAATTGAAGGTATTAGTAATGTGTTAGGTTCGGTCACTATTTTTATATCTTTAATAGCTGCTATTTCTCTTCTAATTGCAGGAATTGGGATGATGAATATGATGTACATTTCAGTAGCTGAAAGAATCAAAGAAATAGGAATTAGAAGGGCAATTGGAGCAAAGAAAAAAGAAATTTTGTATCAATTTATGTTAGAAGGGATTATTGTAACCGTTATTGGTGGAATAATTGGATACATTATTGGAATGATAGCTGCATTTATTGCATCGAAATTCTTGCCATTTCCAATCAAACTAGAACTGATGCCGGTTTTGATATCTTTAGGAATATCTTTGGGCATAGGAATTGTGTTCACTTATTCTCCGGCAAATACAGCGGCAAACAAAAATGTAATAGATATTATTTAAGATTAGAAAATGAGTTTATTAATCAATAAGCTCATTTTTTATTTGATTTTTAGCATAAAATCCTATATATTTTTAGTGGGTGATTAAATGATATTAATGATAGATAATTACGATTCATTCACATATAACATTGTTTCTTATTTGAGAATTTTGAAAGAAGAAGTTATTGTGAAAAAGAATGATGAGATAAATTTGGAAGAAATCAAACAATTAAATCCGGAAATTGTAGTGATTTCTCCAGGGCCTAAAACTCCTAAAGAATCAAAAATTTCTCTTGAGATATTTGAAAAATTAAAAGGAAAATATCCGATTCTTGGAATTTGTTTGGGCCATCAAGCATTGGCTTACTCAATGGGGCTTGACATTATAAAAGGGCCACGTCCAATGCATGGAAAAATGACAGAGATTAAACATGACGGCAAAGGAATATTTACTGAAATTCCAAATCCTGTAAAGGTTATGCGTTACCATTCGTTAATCGTTGATGATAGCAAATTTGAGAATGGAATGTATGAAGATATCGTTATAACATCAAAGACTTCTGATGGAATAATTATGGGATTTAGAGATTCTAAAAATATGATAGAAACTGTTCAATTTCATCCTGAAAGCGTGGGAACTGATTTTGGCTTGAAAATGATTGAGAACTTCTTAAAGGAGGTAAGAAATGATTCATTCTAAAAAAATCAAATCAGATGTAACCGTTCTAGATATTTTATATAACATTAAAGATAAGAGTTTACCTTTTTTATTAGATAGTGCAAAGGGAAGTTACAATCAAGGTAACAAATCATATATCGGATTTGATCCGGAAATTGTTTTAAAATCAAAGGATAACAACGTTGAAATCAGTGGTCTTGTAAACAAAAAAGTTAGTGAAAATCCGCTTAATCAACTCAAAATATTGATGGATGATTATTTTGAAGAAGATGAAAATCAATTTATTGGTGGAGCGGTTGGACTTTTATCTTATGATTTTACAAGTTCTAATTGTAATGTAGTTTTAAATTCTGAAAAAAACACCGAAGTATACGATGCTTATTTTGGAATTTACTTCAAAATAATAGAGTTTGACAATAATACACAAGAATACACGATTTATTACTTGGATGATACAGATATTAGAGATGTTGAAGCAGCATTTGTCAAACCAGATTATGTAGATAAGGAATATAAAACATCTGAACTTATAAAAACTGTAACAAAAGAAGAATATGCGAAAAGCTTTGATGACATAAAAACTATGATTGAAAATGGTGATGTGTACGAAGTTAACTTAACACAGCAATTCATTGTAGATACGACTAAAGATAAGTTCGATATTTACAAGAAACTTCGCGAAGTTAACAAGGCAGACTTTATGGCTTATATGGACTTTGGGGAATACTGCGTTTTATCTTCATCTCCAGAGAGGTTTTTCGACTGCCAAAATGGACTTGTTCAAGCCAGACCTATTAAGGGAACCATTCGAAGATCTGATGATAAAGATGAAGATGAAAAATTGAAAAAAGAATTACTAAATAGTGACAAAGATATTTCAGAATTATTGATGATAGTGGACTTGATGAGAAATGATTTGGGAATGAGTTGTGATGCTGAAACTATAAAAGCTATTAGCAATTATTCGTTGGAAACTTATGAAAATGTTCATCATTTAGTAGCTACAATTGTTGGTAAATTGAGAGAAGATGAAGATGTGTTTAGCTTAATCAAAAATATTTTTCCAGGAGGATCAATCACGGGTGCTCCAAAACTTGCATCAATTGAAGCTATTGATAAGGTTGAAAAATACAACAGAAATATTTACACAGGATCTGTTGGCTACATTTCATTTAATCAAAATTGCGATTTCAATATTTTAATCAGAACGATTTTAAAAATAAAAGATTTCTGTTATTTTTCAGGTGGTGGTGCTATAACTTGGGATTCTGAAATGAATAGCGAATACGATGAAACAATTCAAAAATCAAAAAAAGTATATGAGGCTTTGATATGAACGATGGAATAAAATACGGTAAAGGACTTTTTGAAACGATAAAAGTAGTTGATTCCAAGCCAATTTATTTGGAAGATCATATTGAAAGACTTGAAAATTCAATGAATTTTCTGGGAATAAATACGGATGATTTAAGAGACAATATCTACGAAAAAATACAAAATATTGATTTGAATGCAGATTGTTTGAGGATAATGGTGTTGGATAATAATGGCGATTATGATTTATACATTAACACTAGAAACACAGATTATTCGGACTTAAAGTACACACAAGGATTGAAATTAAAAGTTCTCAATCAGTTAAGAGACAAAAATAATCCTCTTGTTTATCACAAAACCAATAATTACTTACTGAATGATTATTTGCACAAAGAATTATTGAAAGAAGGGTTTGATGAGGGGGTTTTTCTAAATCAAGACGGAAATGTAACAGAAGGAACGTACACAAATTTGTTTTTTATTCAGGAAAACACAATCATCACACCACCTGTAACTGATGGCATGTTGCCAGGAATTTTTCGCAAAAAACTTATAGAATTTTTGGAGACAAATGGTTATAATATACTTGAAAAGTCAATTAAGCTAAACAATTTGCAAGATATGGATTGTTGTTTTGTAACGAATTCTTTAATGGAAATGAGATTTGTTAAACAAATTGGTGAGATAATGTTTTCAAAAAACAATCTGTTTTGCGAAATATCGGAAAAACTTATGAAAGAAAAGTAATTTACAATTTTAAAATGACGTATTTTTGAAATCGGAGGAGTTTATGGATCAAGACTACAAAACCTATATGAAGTTGGAAAATCAACTTTGTTTTCCACTTTATGCTGCTTCTAGAATGATAACAAGTACTTACACACAATTTTTGAAACCTTTAGGGTTGACCTACACTCAGTACATTGTGTTATTAGTTCTCTGGGAAAAAGATGGAATTACTGTAGGAAAGTTGTGTGAAAAGTTATATTTAGATAACGGTACTATCACGCCTGTTATCAAAAAGATGCAATCACAAGGTTATCTTGAAAGAGTACGTAGCTCAAAAGACGATCGAATTGTAATAATTTATCTAACAGACGAAGGGAAAAAATTACAAGAAAAAGTAAAAGAAGTTCCAAAATTAATGAATGGTTGCTTGGAATTACCTGATGAGAAAAAAGCTCAATTATATGATTTACTACAAGATTTTTTGAATAATAACAAGACAAAATAAAGACTAAAAAACGATCCAATATTGATATTGACATTAATATTAGATCGTTTTTTTTAATTAACTCTAGATAATAATAATTTTACGATTTCGCTGTTATCATCTAGTTTTATAGCTGGTATAGTTCCAACTTCTTCATTAGTTGTGCCATCTTCATTAAGACCTTGTCCAAGAGGGTACTCCACGATTAATCCTGTGTTAGGAAGTGACTTGTAAGTGTGAACTATATTCAGACCATTTCCAGAAGTTGTTTCTCCTACAGTAGTTGCAAACTTCGTTCTGTTGGCTATTTGACACACCAAATCAGCACTGTTTCTGGTATTTTTGTTTTGTAATATATACACATCGCATTTTTGGTCTTCTGATTTTTTTATTGCTAGTTTAAAATTAGTAATGTATTTTATACTTTTTTGATTATCGTTTATTTTGATATTCGCCACATTTTCTGTAGTTTTAAAGCTTATACCATTTCTATCTAGAATGTTTTTCGAGATAATAGGTTGAGTTTTATTTGCGACATTGAACTCAACATTTATGTCTGATTTTAGTAGAGGTTTGATTATCACGTTAATAGCGTAATCTAAATTATCAGAATCATTATCTCTCAAATCTATTATGATTTTATTTTTATTTTTATTAGTTTTCAAAATATTGCTGAAAATTTGTGCGTCTTGTTGAATGTTTACAGAATCAAAGTCTGATACTTTTACATATAATGCATCTTTGTAATTGTCGATAGAATACGCTCTGAAAGTTTTTTCAGGAATTTCTTCAGTCAAATTAGAATATCTCTTCATTGATAAATTATTTAATATTTGATTGTGATTATCTTGTTGTAGAATTTCATTAAAAGTGTGTTTATCTGCTATTCTAACATTTGAATCGTAGAGCTTTTTCAAAATATTATTGTACAAATCAACTACTTCTTGTGTCGACATTTTGTCTTTCTTCTTGCCTGATTCCAATTTTATTTTAGATTTGAAATTGGGTTTTAAAGATAAAAAATCAGTGTCTTTGTATTTTTTTGTTTGTGGTAAATTCATATATGAACTTTCAATTTGATTACATAACTCATCAAAATCTCTGAGTATGTATTTTTTGGGAATCATTTGACTGTACTCAGCTGGTCTAAAATTTATGTATTTGTAACCGAAAAAGCCAAAGATAAGTAATAAAACCAATAAAAATATTTTATTCGCAATTTTATTTCTTTTTCTTTGTTTATTCGCTCTATTATGTGATGTTTTCATTTCTCACCTCTTTTTAATCAGTATAATATAAAAAAAAGAAAGGGTCAATTGAATAAAATAATAGAAACTGGGTATATAAATATAGAAAGAGAAAAAGAGGTTAGTTATGAATAATGTTTTACTGATAAATAGAATAATTCCAACAATTGATGACGATAGAATTTGCAACATTACTTTTGTAATTGCAGACATGCATTTACAAGAAGTTCACGACAAAATAATTAAGGTTATTGACTCATCAGAATATATGGATTTAAATAACACCGAAATAAATTACAATGGATTTACTACCAAACAAAAAGCAAAATTGATTCCTGAAATCATGAAGCTATTGGTAGAAAATAATCTTAAAGTTTACGGTGTTTATGATTTGTATTCTTAAATTTTAAGTAAAATGATTAACTAACAGTCACATAAATTAAATTATAAGGAGTATGATAAAATGAACAGAGAAGAATTATTAAAAAAAATTGACGAACAATTAGTTTTTGAATTACAATCAGGCTATGAATACAAACAAATGGCTTCTGAATTCAATGATATGGATTGGGATGGATTTGAACACTTTATGGAAATGCAAGCCCATGAAGAATATGAACATGCTGAATACTTCAGAAAATGGTTACAACAAGTTGGACATAAGATTGAATACAAAACAATCGAAGCTCCAAAAGCTGACTACGACAAAGATGTATTAAGTATTTTTAAAGCTGCTTTAGAACACGAAAAAGAAGTTACAAGAAGAATCAGAGAATTATTTGATGCAGCTCACGAAATTAATTTTTATGAAGTTTACACTCTTCTACAAAAATTCATCGACGAACAAATCGAAGAAGAAGATACTTTTGGAACTATCATAGCAAAACTTGAAAGAACTGAAAACAGTAATGCAGGTCTTGCAATATTAGATAAAGAATTAGGACAAAGATAATAATTTAGATTAATCAAAGCGACTTTTTGAAGTCGCTTTTTTAGTGCAAATAAATTAAAGTTTTGTTATAATATGTGTTATATTTCTTAAATATTTAGTGGAGGTGAATATGAAAATAATTAATTCTGATTTGGAAAAAATTGCTTTTTTGAAAGAACAATATCCGGATGAATCTCTACCAGAAATTGCTTTTTGTGGAAGAAGTAACGTTGGTAAATCATCTTTTATTAATTCTATTTTGGATAGAAAAAATCTAGCTAGGACTTCTTCTAAACCAGGAAAAACGCGTACGGTAAATTTTTACAATGCAAATAATGAGTTTAGATTAGTAGATTTACCAGGGTATGGGTATGCGCAAACATCAAAATCTGAAAAGAAAAAATGGGCTCAAGTTATAGAAACTTATTTAAATAATAGAAGAAACTTGTACGAAGTGTTTTTGATTGTGGATATTAGACACAAACCAACCGTTCAAGACAAGGAAATGTATAATTGGATTATTCAAAGTGGATTTTGTGGATTTGTAATAGCTACAAAATTAGACAAAATCGGCAAAACAATGATCAAAAAGAATTTGAACATAATAAAAAAAGAACTCAACATAGATGATGATAACCTCATCTACGAATACAGTTCAACTTCCAAAACAAATAAAAAAGCTGTTATGGAACAGCTTGAAATGATTTTAAAATACGGTAGTGGAATTGAAGAATAAAAGTAAGTAAACCCCAAGTAATTGGGGTTTTGTTTTTAAATATTTTGTGTGTGACAATAATTTTATGTCATGTATGAATTATTATTGCCAATCATATAATTTTGTTGGATTATTCAACAACAGAGAAGTCGTCTTTTCCAGCGCCACAAATTGGGCAAACCCAATCTTCAGCTAAATCTTCGAAAGCTGTTTGTGGTTGAACACCTGCGTCTGGATCTCCTTCAGCTGGATCATAAATATATCCACATACGTCACATACATATTTTTTCATGTTTAATTTCCCCCTTTAAGATAATTACCTGTTATCAGGTACAAATTATATATACCCACTGTAAAAATTTCTAATCATTTTTCGGTTTTTATTTAAAATTTAAATATTTAATGACAAATTGTTAAATTTATTGAACATATGGGTATATACATATTGGGTGATAATATGTATATGTTTAAGAGGCAATTTGTCAGCGATAGGACAATTGCTACTAAAAATATTCATACTATGCTCAGACTATTAAGAAAAGTTGTGCCAGATGAAGAACTACTTTATGATATACGATTAATAATTAATGAATTGATTTTTAATGGACTAGAACATGGTAACCAGTTTGATATAAATAAGAAAATAACTTTCAAAATAAAATTGAATGATGATTCGATAAGAATATGCGTTCAGGACGAAGGGACAGGGATTGATTATTGTTCAAACAGTTATTTTAATAATGATATTTATGTCAGAGGTAGAGGATTATTTATAGTAAGTAAATTAGCTGACGAATTAAAAATTAAAGAAAATTGTGTTGAAGCAAAGCTATTAGTGAGACCTAATTAATTAGTGATCTAATAGCTTGTTTTATTGCAAAAAATTACTAAATGTGATTTTACACAAATTTTTCTTTTATTTTTTTCAATTTATGATATAATGAAGTGTCACAAATTAGAGGGAAGTGGAATTTTGAAAAGAGAAGATGTAAGAAACGTAGCAATTATTGCCCATGTTGACCATGGCAAGACAACTTTGGTAGATGGGTTATTAAAAACAAGTGGTATTTTTAGAGAAAACCAAGATGTCCAAGAGCGTGTAATGGATAGTAATGATATAGAACGTGAAAGAGGAATTACTATACTTTCTAAAAACACTGCAATTGACTACAAAAATCATAAAATTAATATTATAGATACTCCGGGTCACGCTGACTTCGGAGGAGAAGTAGAACGTGTATTGAAAATGACGAGTGGAGTTGTGTTGGTAGTAGATGCTTTTGAAGGACCTATGCCACAAACAAAATTTGTATTGAAAAAAGCTTTTGAATTAAATTTACCTACAATTATTTGTATCAATAAAATTGACAGAAAAGAAGCTAGGGTAGATGAAGTAGTAGATGAAATTTTGGATTTATTTATTCAATTAGATGCAGATGAATCCTATTTGGATTCTCCATTTGTATTTGCTTCTGCTAGGGAAGGATTTGCAACTGACGATTTGGAAGAAAGACCAGAAGATATGACTGCTTTATTGGACAAAATCATAGACTACATTCCAGCTCCAGAAGGAGAAGAAGATGCACCGTTCAAGCTTTTGATTTCTACAACTGATTTTAGCGATTACGTTGGTAGAATTGGAATTGGTAAGATTGAACAAGGTAAAGTAAAAGTTAATGATAGCTGTTTTATAGTAAATTACAATAATCCAGATAAGAAAAAGAAGATTAAAGTAACTAAGATTTACGAATTCGATGGATTAAACAGAGTCGAAGTTAATGAATCAAAGTTCGGTTCTATCGTAGCCTTAACTGGTGTAGAGGGAATAGAAATTGGAGACACATTAGCAAATGAAGAAGATTGTGAACCTATTGAATTTGTAAGCATTTCAAGTCCTACGTTGGCGATGAATTTCTCAGTTAACAATTCTCCATTCGCTGGCAGAGATGGAAAGTTTGTAACAAGTAGACAAGTTCGTGCTAGATTGTACAAAGAATTAGAAACGGATGTAAGTCTAAAAGTTGAAGATACTGATTCTACAGATACTTTTAGAGTTAGTGGTAGAGGAGAACTTCACTTATCTGTTTTAATAGAAAATATGAGGCGTGAAGGATTTGAATTCCAAGTTTCAAAACCAGAAGTTTTATTCAAAAAAGACGAAAATGGAAAAGTTCTTGAACCAATTGAAATAGTTACAATTGATGTTGAAGAAGGATTTGTCGGTACTGTAATTGAGAAATTGGGAAGAAGAAAAGGTGAGTTGCAAGATATTTCAAATACTTCTAGCGGATATACAAGGCTTACTTTTGAAATTCCTTCTAGAGGTCTTATTGGATATCGTCAAGAGTTTTTGAGCGATACAAAGGGTAATGGCGTTATCAACACAGAACTTAAAGGATATGAGCCTTATAAAGGTGAAATTCCAAAACGTCAATTAGGTTCATTGATTTCATTTGATACAGGAGTTGCTACAGCTTATGGATTAAATTCAGCACAAGACAGGGGAATTTTATTCGTGCAACCTCAAGATGAAGTATATGAAGGAATGGTTGTAGGGTCTAATGCAAAAGGATTAGACATTGAAGTAAATATATGTAAGAAAAAAGCGCAAACAAATATCAGATCTTCTGCAGCAGATGAAGCATTAAAACTATCTCCTCCAAAAATCATGAGTTTAGAAGAAATGATGGAATTTGTTGAGGAAGATGAATTGATTGAAATTACTCCTCATCATTTGAGATTGAGAAAGAAGATTTTGGATACTCAATTAAGATACAAATCAAAAAAATATAATAAATAATTTTAGCGGGAATTTATCAGTTGATAAGTTCCCTTTTTTAATTTAAAATTTTTAAAATAAAATTAACAATAAAATTGAATTGTCGAGAATAAACACTAACATTAATGGGTATATAATGTATATAAAAATATAAAGTATCATAATTTTTCTATTTAATTAGTATAGGGATATGTATTAGAAGTTTAATTAAAAAAAACATTTGCTTTAGTTAGAAAAAGCGTGTATACTTAAATTATCAAATGCATTATATTATATTTTATTGATGGGTAAAGGTTACCCAAAAAAATTTTAAGGAGTAAAACTATGGCGGAAATTAATATCAAGGATAACACATTAAATGAGTTTTTCGATGCAATTATGATGTTAAACGGAAAAGAGGAGTTACAACGTTTTTTTGAAGACGTTTGCACAATGAGAGAGTTACATTCAATTTCACAAAGATTAGAAGTAGCAAAATTACTCAAAATAAGAAAAACTTATAGCGAAATTGAAAAAGATACTGGCGCGTCTACTGCGACCATTAGTAGAGTTAATAGATCTTTACAAAACGGTGCTCAAGGTTATGAACTTGTACTAGATACTTTAATAGCAAGAAATTTGGAAGAAAAAAGAAAAAGAAAACAAAAATAACTTTTTATCCGCAAACTTTATTTTGCGGATATTTTACTATGATATAACATTTTGGGTATATAGTAAATAAGGGGTGATTTAATGAAAATTACATTTTTAGGAGCTGCACAAGAGGTAACAGGATCTTGTTATCTTGTGGAGACTGAAAAACACAAATTTATGGTTGACTGCGGATTGTTCCAAGGAAGTAAAGAGTTAGAACAAAAAAACCATGATGAAATAGACTTTAATGAAGTGGAATTTATGCTTTTGACTCATGCACATATTGATCATACGGGAAGAATTCCTCTTTTATATAAAAATGGATTCAGAAAACCAATTTATTGCACAAAAGCTACAAAAGATTTGGCAGAAATAATGTTAATGGATAGTGCGAAGATTCAAGAGAGTGATGTAGAATGGGAAAATAGAAAAAGACAAAGATCTGGGAAAACACTTCTGACTCCTTTATACACCACGATTGATGCAATGAGTTGTATTTCATTGTTTAAAGGACGTTTCTATGATGAGGTTGTAAAAATAAACGAAGACATAAGAGTTGTGTTCAGAGATGCCGGTCACATGCTTGGCTCATCAAGTCTTGAAATATTTATCATTGAAAATGGCAAAACTACTAAAATTATATTCTCTGGAGATATAGGAACTTCAAATAATCCGATTTTAAACAATCCAGAAATTTTATCTGGCTGCGATTATTTAGTTATGGAATCCACTTACGGTAATAGAATTCACGAACCTTACAAAGAAAGTGTACATTCTTTAATAGAGATAATTGAAAAAGTATCATCAAGAGGTGGAACTGTAATCATTCCTAGCTTTGCGGTTGGAAGAACTCAGGAAATTATTTATGAACTAAACAGTTATTATGATTATCAAATAAAAAATCATTATGAAAAGAAAGTCCCAGTATATGTAGACAGTCCGATGGCACTTGAAGCGACAAAAGCATTTATGAAAAATACTGATTTGTTTAATCAAAAAGCAAAGGATTATATTTCAAGTGGGGATAATGTATTCGAATTCGAAAACTTACATTACGTTAAAAATGTAGACGAATCAAAAATGCTTAATAGCGTAAAATTCCCTAGGGTAATTATTTCTTCTAGCGGAATGGCTACAGCTGGACGTGTTCGTCACCATTTGAAACACAACTTGTGGGATGAAAAAAACGCAGTTGTTTTTGTTGGATATCAAGCTCAAGGATCACTTGGAAGAATTTTATTAGATGGTATAGATGAAGTTAAACTTTTTGGCGAAACAATAAAAGTCAACGCTGAAATATATAATTTGGGCGGATTTTCAGGTCATGCCGATCAAAACAATCTTATGGATTTTGTAGACAATATGAAAGTAAAGCCTAAGAAAATCTTCATAACACATGGTGAAAATGAAGGAGCAGAAACTTTATCTAATTTGTTAAAAGAAAAGTATAATGTTGAGGCTGTTATCCCAAAAATTTATTCAACAGAAGAATTTGAAGCGGGAAATTACAATATAGAACAAGAAATATCTACAAACCGAGAAAATAATGATTTGTATGCCGAATTAGAAAAGATAAAGAAAAAAATCGATCGATTGTATGAAAATAAAGAATTATTCGACCATAATAATATGGATTCTGAAGAATATAATCAACTTAACAATCAAATTTTAGATTTGAAGAATAAAATCATGACAATAAACATGATAACTGGAGAATAAGTCTATATAAAAGGCTAATTAAATAGCTGGGAGAAAATATGGAAAAATATTTTTATCAGGGAAATAATGAAACGGATGTATATTTGTTTCATGAAGGAAACAATAATAATTTGTACAAATTTTTAGGATCTCATATTTACTCAGATGGATTTGGAACCTACACCAGATTTTTGGTGTGGGCTCCTAATGCTAAGCACGTAAATTTGGTTGGAGATTTCAATGATTGGGACGATTATTCTCTTCCGCTTCAAAAATTACACGACGAACAAATCTGGGAGATTTGTATTAGAGATGTTAAAATCTTTGACTCATATAAGTACAGAATAGTAACACAAGATTCAGAAGTTTTATATAAAGCGGATCCATTTGCATTTCATAGCGAATTAAAACCTAAAACAGCAAGCAAGGTTTATGACATTGATGGCTATAAATGGAATGATAAAAAATGGCTCACAAAAAGAGAAAAAACTGATATATTTCACAGTCCTATGAGTATCTACGAAATAAATCTTTCTTCATGGAGAAAACATGATGATAATTACCTGTCCTACTTTCAATTAGCAGATGAACTTGTATCTTATCTCAAAGAAATGAATTACACACATGTTGAATTTATGCCCTTAATGGAACATCCATTTGATGGATCATGGGGATATCAACTTACGGGGTTTTTTGCAGCGACATCTAGATTTGGTTGTCCAAAAGATTTGATGTATTTGATTGACAAATTACACCAGAATGATATTGGAGTTATCATGGATTGGGTGCCGGCTCATTTTTGTAGAGATGATTTTGGACTTAGAAAATTTGACGGAAGTAATTTATTCGAAAAATCTGACCAATACTTAGCTGATAATGATCAATGGGGAACGTTGAACTTTGACTTTTCAAAAAAAGAAGTGGTGAATTTTCTTATATCTTCTGCATTATTTTGGCTCAAATACTATCATTTGGATGGAATAAGGGTTGATGCAGTTGCTTATATGATTTATTTGAACTTTGCTGGAAAAGATATCAAAAACGAAGATGGAGGATATGAGAACAAGGAAGCTATCGAATTTATTAAAAAATTAAATCAAACAATCAAAAAAGAATTTCCAAGTGCTTTTGTCATTGCAGAAGAATCAACTTCATGGCCAAATGTTACGAAGTCTGTAGAAGAAAATGGACTTGGTTTTGATTTTAAGTGGAATATGGGTTGGATGAATGACATAATCAAATACATGAAGATGGATCCAATCTTCAGGAAAGACCATCATAATTTATTAACTTTTTCGATAATGTACGCCTTTAATGAAAATTACATCCTTCCATTTAGTCACGACGAAGTAGTTCATATGAAAAATTCAATGATTGGTAAAATGCATGGAACTTACGATGAAAAATTCGATCAAATAAGACTTTTGTATTCGTTTATGTTTGCTCATCCTGGAAAAAAACTTTTGTTTATGGGTAATGACATAGGACAATTTGATGAGTGGAATGAATACAAAGATATCACATGGGAAGTTTTGGAATACGAGAAACATCAACAATTAAAACATTTCATGAAAGATTTGAATAAATTTTACAGAGATAATAACGAGTTTTGTGATTTGGATACTAGTTATTCAGGTTTTCAATGGGAAGATGTGAACAATGCAAATGAATCTTTAATTATTTTCGAGAGAATAAATTCTAAAAACGAAAAAATTATTTGTATTTTTAATTTCACACCTGTAAAAAGAGAGAAATATCCTGTAGGTGTCGATTGTTATGCGCTTTATTCAGTTGTACTTAACTCTTCAATGAAAAAATATGGTGGTAATTTGCTAAGGAATAAACCTTATTATTCCAAAAATAACGGACACAACGACAGAAAATTTTCTATCAAAGTTGATATAGAACCATTTTCTGCGATGTTTATAAAATTAAATAAACTTAGAAATATCAATATAAAATAGGAGGACGTATGAAGGCGCGAAATAGAGTTGTCGCTATGCTCTTAGCGGGAGGACAAGGTTCAAGACTAAAAGCATTGACAAAAAATGTTGCAAAACCAGCAGTGTCATTTGGTGGAAAATATAAAATAATTGATTTTGCTTTGAGTAATGCTGCAAATTCAGATATAAGAGATGTAGGTATTTTAACACAATACAAACCATTCAAATTAAATTCACATTTAGGAAATGGATCCAGCTGGGACTTATCCAGAAATTCTGGCGGTTTAAGAATTTTATCTCCATTTGCCACAGAAAGTGGTGGTAATTGGTATGAAGGTACAGCCAATTCTATTTACGAAAATATGAATTACTTGGATGAATTAGATGCAGAATATGTTGTGATTTTATCTGGTGATCATATTTACAAAATGGATTACAATAAAATTTTAAAATATCACAAGGATAAGAATAGCGAACTTACAATTGCAGTAATGGAAGTAGATTGGAGTGAAGCTAGTAGATTCGGTATTATGAATACTGATGAAGACGGAAGAATTGTTGAATTTGAAGAAAAACCAAAAAATCCAAAAAGTAATTTGGCTTCTATGGGAATATATATTTTCAATTGGCATACTTTAAAAAATTATTTGATTGAAGACAATGAAGATAAGAATTCGAAACACGATTTTGGAATGAATATAATTCCTAAGATTATAAATGATGGACTAAATGTTTTTGCATGGAAATTTGATGGCTACTGGAAAGATGTGGGAACTGTAAGAAGTTATTGGCAGGCCAATTTGGATTTATTAAATCCTGATAATAGACTTGACTTGTACGATACTAATTGGAGAATTTACACAAAAAACAGAAATCTTCCCCCTCATTATGTTGATGAAGTTGCAGAGGTCAAAAAATCTTTAATTAATGAAAATTGTTTGATTTACGGAAATGTGAACAATTCCGTTTTGTTTTCTTCGATAACTGTAGAAAAGAACGCAGAAGTTCATGATTCTGTTATTTTAAGCGATACCGTTATCAAAAAAGGTGCAAAACTTTACAACTGTGTAGTCGCAGAGTCCATGACTATTGAAGAAAATCAAGTAATTGGTGAAAAAAACTCCGACAAAATCTTCTTGGTTAGCGAAGATGGAATTGAAGAGTGTTAGGAGGAATTTATGCAAAATTGTATCGGAATTATATACGGTGGAAAAAGTAGACAAGATTTTGGATATTTAACAGATTCCAGACCAGAATATATGCTTCCTTATGGAGCAAGATATAGAATTATAGATATTGCTTTAAGTAACTTTGCAAACAATGAATTTTCAAATGTTGTTTTGTATGGTGGCAAAATTATGAGGTCAACTCTTGATCACTTGGGAAATGGTGAAAGTTACGAATTGAACAGAAGACGAAATGGACTTGTTATATTTCCTCCAACTTTTGAAAATGCAGGTAAGGAAATTATAGCTTATAATGAAACTAAAGATTTTTATTTGAAATCAAAAGAAGATGAGTTGTACTTCTACGATCCAATGGTTATTTTTAGAGAAGATTTTTCGGCTTCTCATGATAGATTTATAAAAGAAGATTTGGACATATTATTGTTCTGCAAAAAGATGGACAATGCAACGGGATTATTCATCGGTGAGACTAGATTAAACTTGGATGATGAAGGCAATTTAATCAGCATAGGAACGAATCAAGGAGTCGATGATGAATTTAATTTGATGACTAACATTGGTTACATGAAAAAAGAAGTCTTTTTGAATTTGATTCACGATGCAGCTAAAAATTCTAATTCTAATGAATTAATTGATGTTATTATTTCCAATTTGGATAAATTAAAAATCGGTGTGTACATGATTGACGGATATGTTGAGGTAATCAGAAATTTGACTCAATTTTACGATGCGAATTTAAAATTATTGAATGCCGATATTTACAATAATGTATTTTTCAAAAATGGATTGTTGTTAACAAAATCAAAAGACGAGCCGTCAGCATTGTATGGTGATTCTGCTTGTGTGAAAAATTCATTGATAGCAAACGGAGTCAAAATAGATGGTAAAGTAGAAAACTCAATTATTTTTAGAGGCGTAGAAATTCAAGAGGGTTCTGTTATCAAAAATTCCGTTATTTTCGAGAGAACTGTTATAGAAAAAAATGCAGTAGTTGTAAATACTATTACTGATAAAGGAGTTTTGATAAAAGAAAATGTAACTGCGGTTGGCAATCCAAATTATCCGTACGAATTAAAAAAGAATGCAATACTAGAAGATAAATAGGGGAATGTAAATGAAGATATTATATTGTGCAGCAGAGGCTGATCCATTTATAAAAACTGGTGGACTTGCAGATGTAGCAGGGACACTTCCACTTGAGATGAAAAAGCAAGGTCATGATGTAAAAGTGGTCATCCCTTTGTACAAATTGATAAATGAAGAATACAGAAAAAAATTTGAATTTGAAGGAAGCTTTTATGTAGATTTAGATTTTAAACATCATTATGTTGGTGTGTTCAAATACATTCATAGAGGCGTGGAATTTTATTTTTTAGATAATGAAGATTATTTTAACAGAGATAATGTGTATGGAGAAAATGACGATTGTGAAAGATTCGTATTTTTCTCTAAAGCTTGTGTTCAATTGTTAAGATATATCGATTTTGATTGTGACATTATCCATTCCAATGATTGGCACACAGCAATGGTAAATGTTTATGCTAGAGATTTTGCTAAAGGTGATCCATTCTACGAATCTATCAAAACTGTTTTTACAATTCACAACCTAAAATATCAAGGTGTATTCAGTTCAAATTCACTTAGACAAACAGATTTATCACCTATGTATTTTTCTGAAGATGCATTGAAATTTTACGATGCAATTAACTTTATGAAAGGTGCGATAGTTTTTAGCGATAAAGTTACAACTGTTTCTAAAACTTATGCCGATGAGATAAAATACTCATTTTTTGGAGAGGGTTTGGATGGTGTTATCAGACAATATCACTACAAAATATCTGGAATTACAAATGGAATTGATACAACTATTTGGAACCCAGAAAAAGACAAATATTTATTTAAAAATTACTCACTGAAAAATATCAAAGATAAATCCGTGAACAAAAAAGCATTACAAAGAATGTACGGTTTGGAAGAAAAAGATGTGCCTATATTCGCCATGGTTACTAGATTAGTTGAAAATAAGGGGCTTGAACTTGTAAGATACATTATGGATGAGTTTTTGACGACGGAAGATGTACAAGTGATAATTTTGGGTACAGGCGATTATTCTTATGAAGAAATGTTCAAATATTATGAGTGGAAATTCCCAGATAAATTAAAAGCAAATATTTATTATAATAATGAAGAATCACACAAGATTTATGCAGGAGCAGATTTCTTGATGATGCCATCAATATTTGAACCTTGCGGAATATCTCAATTAATTGCTATGAGGTATGGGACAATACCAGTAGTGCGTGAAACTGGAGGATTGAGGGATACTGTTCAATCATTTAACGAATTTAGCAAAGAAGGAAATGGATTCTCCTTTACAAATATCAACGCGCATGACTTCTTGTACACACTGAGACGTGCAATATCTTTTTATTACAATGATGATTTCAAAATAATTCAAGAAAATGCTATGAAGTCAAAAAATGATTGGGAAAAATCTGCAAAAGAATACATCCAACTTTATGAGGAGATCATTAAATGATTGATATTTCCGAAGATCGATTAAGAAAGCTATTGCAGATAAAATTATCGTATAACTCATTAGTCGATCTTCAAGATGCGGATGTCTATGAAATTAGAATAGCATTAAATGAAGTAATTAAAGAAATTATTTCTGAACAATACACAAATATGACTACTAACAAATCTTATAGAACATATATAGTGTCGTTTGAACTAATGGTAGAAAATTTGTTTGAAGATTATATTGAAAAACTCAATTTAAAAACTCCATTACAAAAAATTTTAAAAGAAAAATATGAAGATATTGTAAATATGGACAATGATCTGCACTTAGGACAAAGTTATATAGGAAGATTCTCAGTAGATTTGTTTGAGAAACTTTCAAAACAAGGAAAGTTTTGTAAAGTGTATTCTATTTTTTACAAAAATTCACAGTTTAAACAACAAATAGTCGATGAAAATCAAATTGAGACAATATTTAATAATCCAAAAACAAGCGTCGTTTTTAAAAGATCTAATGAATACGACATAGAATTAGATAATAATAAAATTAAATCACGAATATACGATATTCCTTATATAAATAGGAATACGAATTTTATCAGATTATTTGCACCGAAAGCTAGCCCCAATCTTAATTACGAAAATTTTATTCGCGGAAAAATTGAGGAGATTTATTCTGAGGAAAACAAACTAGACTCAATTTGCCAATTTGTTTACACACCTCAGATTGATGAATTTGGAAAGTATATTAAATTCTTGCAACAAAAATTTCTTGCAGATTCAATAGTGGAAGACATATTTAATGACGAAATCAAATTTTTCAAAAATCCAGATAATATCGAAGACCATATTCAAATTAATATCGTTGAAACAAATGTTGTACTGGTAATAATCGCATTCTTGCAAAAATTATTGGATTTTGGATATGATTTTGAAAAAGCTTTGGAAAAATCTAATAAAATTTTCATGTATTATAATATTAATTTGCACAGAGAGTCATTTGAATTAATGGATTTGAGATTTTTGTATCAGTTTGATTATATTAAAAATATTATCTGTTTGCTAAATGAAAATGCACAAAAAAATGGGTATGCACAAATTATCAAAGACAATTTTCTAGATTGCTTTAATCTTATTGCTTTCGTAACAAATTCTATAATGGTTGGGTCTGATTATCAGAAAAAATATCTATTAAATAGCAAATATGTGGATATCACCAAACACGTTGAAGTTAAAATTGTGACGGAAACCTATGGGTTTAACGACGATTTATTCTATAAAAGTCTGGAATGTGATAATTTGTATTCTAGCAAACTAAAATATAAGAAAAAACTTGTAGAAAAGTACAGTTTAGAAAATATAAATGATAAGAGCATTTTTAATATGCAATTATCAGATTTTCACGAGGGTAAGAGACAAGCTCTAAATGTTTTTTATATTTTGTATTTGTACTTAAAACTAAAAGATAATGTGAATACGATAATTACTCCTACGACGTTTTTTATTGGAGGGATGAGTTCGTTTGATTATTTGTTTTGTAAAAAAACAATTAGTTTGTGTCTTGGTTTATCTAAGATAATTAATTCGGATAAGCTAATTCAAGAAAAAATAAAATTAGTGTTTGTCGAAAATATTATGCTAGATCAATTGCCAGATTTCGCCAAAGCTTGTGATGTTTTCAATTATATACCATACAAAAACTTCGATATTTCAAACACATATCCTTACGCATTTATGAATAACGGTTCAATTATTTTGACAAGTAATTCCAATGTTTATGAAAATATGAGTCGATTAAAAGATATTGGAGTAATCAAGTTTGATGAAGAAAATTTCGCAAATACAGAATCCAGTTGTATGGATTTTATATTAAAAAATATCGAATTATTAGAAAACAAAAAATTCATAGATGAATTTTATGAGATTTATAATTTGATTTATAAATATAACGATAGTTTTAACGTGATAAATTCTCTTGATAATTTTGTGGAAGTTAATGAAAAAATTCAAAAATCGTATTTGAATGAAAATTTGTGGAACGATTTAATGATTAAAAATATGGAAATATCCAAAAAATTCGGAATTAACTATTTAAAGGATGTTTAGGAGTTATAAATGTATGATTTAGGGTTTAATTATAACAAAGAATATACAGTTTTTAAGATTTATGCTCCGCAAATAACTAGTGTAAAATTATTGTTGTACGAAAATTACGATGATGTCAGATACAAATCTGTTGATATGAAAAAAAGTGGTGGATATTTTGAAGTTAAGGTTGAGGGAGATTTGGAAGGAGTTTATTACAAATATCAGCTTGATCAAAAGTTTGAAATTGTAGATCCATTTTGCAAAGCTTCATCAATTAATAGCCTGAAGTCATGTGTCGTAGATTTGAATTCCACAAATCCAGTAGGGTTCATCGATGAACAATACAAAATAGCAAATAGGAATGAAGCTATAATTTATGAATTGTCGATAAAAGATTATTCTTCAGATATTTCTAGCAAAGTTGATGAAAAGTATCGCGGAAAATTTTTGGGACTGGTAGAAGAAAATCATGTTTCAGGAATAAATCATTTAAAAAATTTGGGCATTACACATGTTCATTTAATGCCTGTATTTGATTTTGTGGGGGTTGATGAGAGAAATTCAGAAAAATTTTCTGAAGATAATTACAATTGGGGTTACAATCCTGAAAATTATAACTGTATTGAAGGTAGCTTTGCTACAGAACCAGAAAATCCAAAGAATCGAATTTTTGAATTGAAAAAAATGATTCAAACTTTACACGCTAATAATATCGGTGTGATTATGGATGTGGTTTATAATCACACTTTTAGAAATAAAGATCATCCATTTAATTTGATTTATCCACAATTTTATAGACGCGATAATAATGGAGATTTTACAAATGGATCTGGTGTTGGTAATGAATTAAACACAGAAGATGAATTTGTGAGAGATTTTATTATTCATAGCTTATTATATTTTCAAAAAGAATTTCACATTGATGGTTTCAGATTTGATTTGATGGCTCTGATAGATTCAGAAACAACTGATAAAATCGTAAGTGAACTTCGAAAAGAAGATGATAATGTAATTATTTACGGAGAGCCATGGATGGCAGATGAATCTCCACTACCAAAAAACAGAAGAACCACTTTTGGTAGTCAAAAAGGAAAAGATTATGCGTTATTCAATCCTTTTTTTAGAAATGCCATTAAAGGTGATAACGATGATATTTCTACAGGTTTTGTTCAAAAAAATGTAGATAAAATTAGTTTGGAAGTAGGAATTTGTGGATCAATTTACTATGACGAAGAAAGACGTGGGTTTTGCAAAAGTTCTAATGAATCTATTAACTATTTTAATTCACACGATAATTTAATACTTCAAGATAAATTACTTAAAACAAATGCAGATATTGTAACATCTACAAAACTTTGTTTTGATTTGATAATGCTAAGTCAAGGGATACCATTTTTCCATTGTGGAAATGAGTTTTTGAGAAGTAAATGGATGCTTAAAAATACTTATAATCTACCTCTTGATATTAATGCAGTGAATTGGAAGTTGAAATATGATAACAATGAAATATATCAATATGTAAAATCGTTAATTGAATTTAGAAAAATACATTCAGAATTTAATCTAAAAGATGAAAATGAGATTAGAAACAAAATCAAATTTTACGATTTAAATGATTTTTGTATTTGTTTTAGTATTAAAAATGATAAAGGATTTTTGCTTGTTTTTATAAATTCAGGAGAAAAATTCGAATTTGATTTGAGCAATTATTTTAAATATTTTGTAAATTGCACGAAGATTTTTGATGAGAAAATAATTGAAACAGAAGTAAGCGGAAATGTAATTTTGATTGGGGAGAGAAAAAGCGGGGTATATTCAATAAGTATGGAGAAATAATGGATACTAGATATGAACTTAAAGATGTAGATAAATTTTTGAGTATAGAAGGTTTCTTTGGTGGAGATCAACAATGGTTTGAAGATGTTTTGCATTCAAACTATCTTACTAAAAAAGGTTGTTCAGTAATTGCCATCACAAATTTTCTTATCTACATTGCAAATACAAAAAAAGAATATGCTAAGTTAGTTCCAGAAAATTTTATCGGCAGTCCGATAAATAAGACTGATTATATAAAATTTGCTGACAAGTTATCTACATTTGTTAAACCTAAACTATATGGCGTTCCATTTTTATTTCCAATGAACAGTGCTATTCGAAAGTACGCTAAGAAAAACGGAGCGAACCTTGTTGTACAAAACTACAATTTTACTTGGAATATCAGAAATATAGTGACATATATTATTGGCGCAATCGCAAATGGATATCCAGTTTTGATGTTGACGTTGAATCACAAAAATCCTGATGTTAAATTTCATTGGGTTACGATAACTTCGATTTATTATGATGATAGTTGGAAAATTGAATGCTCAAACTGGGGGACAAAGAGAGTGTATGATTTAGAAAAATGGTTTAAGGAAAAGTCTTTGTACAAAGGTTTAATTTATTATCAATAGGAGGATTTTATGGATTATTTAAAAAAATATAATGAATGGTTAAATGATGAGTGTTATGATCAACAAACCAGAGACGAATTGATGTCAATAAAAGATGATGATGAAGAAATAAAAGATAGATTTTATAAATCATTAGAATTTGGTACTGCAGGTTTGAGAGGGAAAATCGGGGCAGGGACAAATAGAATGAACAAGTACAACATAATGAAAACAACACAAGCACTTGCAGATACTATAAAAAATTACGGCGATGAAGCTTTGAAAAGAGGCGTTAGCATTAGCTACGATGTTAGAAAATTCTCCAAAGAATTTGCAGAAATATCAGCAAACGTATTAGCTTCTAATGGAATAAAAGTTTATTTGTCTGACGATATTAGACCAACACCAATGTTGTCTTATTCAATTAGAAAATTCAATTGCATTTCAGGAATTATGATTACAGCATCTCACAATCCAAAAGAATACAATGGATACAAGGCTTATTGGGAAGAAGGTAGCCAAATTCTTGAAGATAAGGCTAATGAAATTTTGAATAATTTGGACAAAATAGAAAGTTTTACAGAAGTGAAGATAGGAGATTTTGAAAAATTAATAGCCGATGGGAAGATAGAATATTTTGGTGAAAATTTGGACAAAGATTACTTTGAAGATGTGCTTAGCCTTACAATTAATGACGACAATATTGATAAAGATGTAAAAATAGTTTACACTCCATTGAATGGGACTGGAAATAGATTTGTAAGACATATCTTAGATGTCAGAGGATTTAAAAATGTCTACGTAGTAAAAGAACAAGAAAATCCAGACAGTGATTTTACGACTGTTCCTTATCCAAATCCTGAAAATCCAGAAGCGTTTGAATATGCTATCAATTTAGGTAAAGAAGTTGGAGCTGATTTGTTATTGGCAACTGACCCAGACGCTGATAGAACTGCTGTTGAAGTTTTAAGTGATGGTGAATATGTCTTCTTAGATGGAAATAAAATCGGAGCATTATTGACAAACTATATTTTGAGTCAAAGATACGAAAAACACGATTTGCCAGAAAATCCTGTAGTTGTAAAATCAATCGTAACAGGAGATTTATCGGCTAAAATTGCTAAAAAATATGGCGTTGAAATGATAGAAACATTAACTGGATTTAAAAATGTTTGTGGAAAAGCGAATGAATACGAAAAAACTGGCGAAAAATCTTGGGTATTCGGATATGAAGAAAGTATTGGTTATTCTTACGGTACATTTGTAAGAGATAAGGATGCGGTAAGTTCTTCAATGATGATTTCAGAAATGTTAGCTTATTATAAGAAACAAGGAAAGACTTTGATTGACGTTTTAGATGATTTGTATGAAGAATTTGGTTATCATGAAAACTCACTATCTTCAGTAGTATTAGAAGGATTGGATGGTCAAGAAAAGATCGGAAGAATTATGGAAGAATTCAGACACAGCCCAATTCATGAAATTGGTTCTACAAAATTAGTTGAAACAAAAGACTATGATGTAAATTACAAAGATTTTGGAACTCCAAGATCAAATGTTTTAAAATATTACTACGACGATGGATCATGGTATGCATTAAGACCTTCTGGAACTGAGCCAAAAATAAAATTATATATTTATTCTGTTGCAGATTCAAAAGAAAAAGCAGAACAAAAAGTTTTGGATATTGAAAAAATAGCAAAAGAAAAAATGATGAATGTTAAATAATTTTAAGATATCACTTGCTCTTATATTTTTGGGGTAAGTGATATTTTTTAAATTGGCAAATATTGAGATTTTTTGATATTGTATGTATAATATACTATATTAAATTCTAGGAGAGAAATATGAGAAAACTTGAAGAGAGAATAATGAAAGATGGTCAAGTATTACCAGGTAATATACTTAAGGTAGACAGGTTCATTAATCACATGATTGATCCTGTTCTTTTTGAAGATTTGGCAAATGAATTTTACGAAAAATTTAAGGATAAAAAAATAAACAAAATACTTACGATTGAAGTTAGCGGAATAGCAATTGCGTATGCTTGTGGAATTAGATTTAATTGCCCGGTTGTTTTTGCCAAAAAAACAAGTTCAAAAACTTTGGGAAACAACTGCTACAGAACAGAAGTGTTTAGTTTTACTAAAAATAGAAGCTACGAAGTAATGGTTTCAAAAGAGTACTTAAATGAAAATGATCATGTTTTATTGATTGATGACTTCCTTGCAAATGGTAAAGCGTTGGAAGGTTTGATTGACATTTGTTCACAAGCAAATGCAACTGTTGAAGGAATTGGAATTTTAATCGAAAAAGTTTTTCAAAAAGGTGGAGACAATTTAAGACAACAAGGTTATACAATAGAATCATTGGCAAGAATTAAAGGATTCACCGACGATTCTGTTATATTTGAGGATTAATTTTGACAAATTGTAACTTTATTATTCATTTTTTAAGTCCAAAATATGATATATTATATTAGGATAAAAATGAGAAAGGATGGAGCCTATGAAATACATTATTGACATATTGGACGCATTCTTTTCTATACAAATTACTCCAAATTTAAAATTATATAATTTAATTTCTATGTTTTTTAAATATTTGTTTGTAATAATAATTTACTATTTTATTTTCAACATAATCAAGATGATTTATTTGGACATAAAAGGAACAAACAATATGAATTACAGTTCAAATACTTATTTAAAACTAATTAATAGAAAAGAGAATTTGCCTTTTAAAATACAAGAGCATTATTTTATAGGAAGAACTGCTACTATAGGAAGAGACGACAGCAATCAAGTTGCATTAAAAGATAGGTTTATATCGAAGAGACATGCACGTATATATAAAGAAAAAAATAATTATTATATAGAGGATTTGAACTCTGCTAATGGAACTTTTTTGAATGGAAATAAATTGATTAATTCTGCAAGATTGAACGACAAAGATTTGATAGATATCGGACAAATTGAATTTATGTTTGTAAATGGTGACAAAGATGCAAACTAAACGTAAGAAAAATAGCAGATTTAAAGAATTTATCGATAACTTAAAACCAATGCGTGTAAATAGTAAGATGATTAAACCGGTTTATTTGATATTACTGTTTAACATATTTGGTTTTTTTCTAGCTTTGGGATCAAATGAAAAAGGATTAGATCCGAAAGCTTTAGCTTACTTTTTGTTTGCTACAATTTTAATGTTTTTTGCAAATAAATACGTAACAAAAATCACTAAAGGTGATGGATATATATTACAAATCGCTTGTATGCTTTTTAGTATTGGTGTAATCGTGATTTACAGGCTTAACCCTTATGAAGGATTGAAGCAAATAATGTGGTTTACCATTGGGATACTATTGTTTTTTGGAACATTTTTTATTTTAAAAAGCTACAAAAAATGGTACAAATTCACGGCACTTTATTTAATAGGTTGTGTTGTGATGTTTCTAATGACACTAGTTCTCGCTGAAGATAAATACGGAGCTAGAAACTGGATTAGCATATTCGGGGTTGGTTTCCAACCGTCTGAAATTACGAAAATATTGTATGTATTTTTCCTTGCTAGTTATGATTACAACACTGATTTGTTAGATAAGATAAATATAAAGTCAGCGCAAAAATACAAAAAATATCTACCTGTAATCAAAAGATATTTCTTGATGATAGTTGTTTATTTATTTATAGGAATGTTTTTCTTGCAAAAAGATTTGGGAACTGCAATGATTTTTTACGGATTATTCTTAGTTTACCAAATTGTAAATCAAGAAGACATCAGATTAATTTTATTAAATTTATTCATAGCGATTGTCGGGGCGGTGGCTGCGTATATGCTTTTTTCTCATATAAGAATAAGGGTGTCTACATGGCTTGATCCATGGAAGAATATCGATGGAATAGGTTATCAAATCACACAAGCTTTGTTTGCGATTGCGAGTGGAGGATTTTTTGGAACGGGTCTTGGATTAGGAAGACCGGATGTAGTTCCTGTAGTCACAAGCGATTTTATTTTCGCTGCGATTTGCGAAGAAATGGGAACTTTCACAGGAATGGGTGTAATAATGTTGTTCTTGATTTTGATTTACAGGGGAATGAAAATTTCGTTGTATCAATCAAATAAATTCTACAAGATTGTAGCGCTTGGAATTTCTGTAATTTTTGCAATTCAAGGGCTTGTTATGTTTGGTGGTGTTATGAAGTTGGTTCCTTTGACAGGAATTACTATACCATTTGTAAGTTACGGTGGAACTTCAATGGCGATGTCATTTATTTGCCTTGCGATTTTACAATTCTGTTCAACTGATCAAGGAGAGGAAGATATTTATGCAAAATAAAATGAACAAAAGAATTATTGTGGTTTTATCTTTCTTGATGACTTTGTTTGTGTTGTTGGTTTTGTATTTGACTTATTTTCAAATAGTAAAAGCTGACAAAATTGCAAACAATGAATACAACAAAAGATTGTGGGTAGATGAAGATAAAGTTGAACGTGGAACAATCTATGATAGAGATAAAAATGTTTTGGTAGAAACGAAGAAAGATTCATCTGGGAAAAATTATAGATTTTTTGATTATGCAGATATTTATGGAAATATAACTGGATACAATTCAAAAACCTACGGTACAGCTGGTCTTGAAAAATCATATATGAAAGAATTGTTAAACATTAACAAGGACACTCCTTTATCGCAATTGAGAAATATAGTAAGCTCAAACAATAAAGGTAACGATCTTGTTTTGACGACAAATTCCACTTTACAAAAACTTGCCTACAATTTATTAGACGGCAAAAAAGGTTCAATTGTAATGATGAATCCGACAACTGGTGAAGTTTATGTAATGGCAACTTTCCCTTCATATAATCCAAACGAAGTTTCATCACAATGGCAAGAACTTTTGAATAGAGAGACATCTCCATTATTAAATCGTGCAACGCAAGGAATGTATACTCCAGGATCGGTTTTTAAAATAATTACTGGTAATGCAATATTAGAAAATGAAGACAAAGTTGACAAAGTTGTAGAAGATAATACTGGTACAATTGAGTTTAACAAATACACTATTTCCAATAATAATGGTGCTGTTTTTGGAGAGACGGATTTGAGAAAAGCTCTTGAGAAATCATCAAATGTTTATTTTGCATCGCAAGGTGTAAAATTGGGGAACAAAATTTTGGAAGATAACGCTTCAAAATTTATGCTTGGCAAGAAAATTCCTTTTGATTTGCCAGTAGCAGTAAGCGTTAATGGATATACAAAAACAAAAAGTGATGCAGATATTGCAACGACAAGTTTTGGACAAGGAGAAACTTTGGTAACTCCATTGAACATGGCTATGGCAATGAGCGCTGTAGCAAATGATGGACAAATGTTGAAACCTTACTTGGTTAGTCAAATAATAGATTCAGAAGGAAAAGTAATTAAAGAAACTAAGCCAGAATTATTGTCTGAAGTTGGCAATAAGAAGAATATGGTAACCTTAAAAGATTATTTGAGATCTACTGCAGAAAGTTACGATACACTTAATGTTAGTACTTCTGTAATCGCAAAATCAGGTACAGCAGAAATTAAAGATAAAACAAGTACACATGCTTGGTTTGTCGCTGCTGCACCGGCAAAAAAACCAAAATTTGCGATAGCAGTTATTTTGGAAGATGATAACTCTTATGGTGTAAAAACTGCAGGACCTATAGCTTCAAAAATGCTCAACGCAGCAATTAATGAGTTGGGATTAGAAAAATAAAACAAAACATGGATGGCGATGATTCATTGCAATCCATGTTTTTTATTGCTTATAAGAATTTGTCTTTGATATTTAACCAATACCAGTCTTTTAAGAAAACTAATTTATTGATATATTGATCTGAATAAGTAAAGTTTACATAATCTACATTATCATAACTTCTGTTCAATCCATCAGCTAGAACTATGGAACTTTTTCTGTCAAAGTTGTGATCTCTAAAATACAATGTAACGTTACTTTTTGATGGAACAACAAGAGAATTTAAAAGCGAACGGTATGCTTTTGAATTAATTGGTGCAAGAGGTGTCACTTGAAAACCATCCAGCCCGTGATACAATACAGATCCACCAGCTGAGAAATTGTACGCAGTTGATCCAGAAGGCGTGGATACTATTATTCCATCTCCAGCAAAGGACTCTAAGTGGTTATCATCGATGTATACATCCAAATATACAATTGATGAGTCATCACTTTTTACTACGAATTCGTTCAGTGCTTTGTGTGTATAAGTTTTGCTGCTATTTCTGATCGCTGTTTTAGATTCAAGTAAGGAGATTTTTTCGATTCCGTAATTCTCGTTAATTAAATCTGAAATGAATTTGTCTATGTTAGGGATTAGAATTTCTTGATAAAAGCCTAAGTGTCCAGTATTTATTCCGACAAAAGGAATAGTTGAAAATTCATATTTGTGAACTGCTCTAAGAAATGCTCCATCTCCACCGATACAAAGATTAATCAGCGCATTCTCATCAAAATCGAAAGTAGGTTTGAATCCTTTTTGTTCTAATTTTTCTTTGACAATTAAAGCTGTTTCAAGTGATTTTTGGTTATCGTTTACATATATATTTATAATTTTGCTGTTTTTGTTCATTTATACTAAAAGCTCCTAATATTTGATATAATTTTATTATACCAAATAACTGGAGATTTAAACAATGAAACAAATTAGTTTTGATATAGATAAAAAAATAAGGTTAGATGAATTTTTGAAAGTAAATCACATTTCCAAAAATTTATTTCTCAGTATTTACAAAGATGACATTTTGATAAATGGAAAACATGCAAAGAGAAACTCTAAGTTAAAACCAGGTGACAAAGTAACTATCGATCTTAAAGATGAGGAAAATAATTACGAACCAATAAACTTAGACATTGAAGTTTTGTATGAAGATGATGATATTTTTGTATTAAATAAACCTGACAAACTCACGATGAATACAGATGGAGAAGAAAGCTTAGCGAATTTTGTGTCTTATTTATTTGAGCAAAGAAATATTAATCAAAAAGTTAGATTTATCAATAGATTGGACCAAGACACATCAGGAGTTGTAATGGTTGCTAAAAATAAAATAGCTCAAGCGTATTATCAAAAAACTTCGTTTGAGAAAAAATACTTAGCAATCGTAGAAGGAAATCCTAAAAATCAAAAGATAGAATTAAATTTAATACGCGATTGTATTAAAACAGAAATTGATGAAAATGGTAAAAAAAGTGTTACTATTTTGAAAAATATCAAAAGTTACGGGGATTATTCCTTGGTTAGTTTAAAGCTTTTGACGGGAAGAACTCATCAAATAAGAGTAAGCATGGAATATATTAACTGTCCAATAGTAGCAGATAGTTTGTATGGAGAAAAAATTGAAGGATTTTCTCAAATGCTTCACGCAAATGAAATAGACTTTGTAGATATGAAAGGGAATGAGCATATTATTGCGACAGATTTTCCTCAAAGATTTAATAATTTTTTGAAAAAATAATCTCACTTGAAAACACTTTTATGTTGTAGTATAATTAAATTAACCTCAGAAGAGGAACCCTGAAAAATTAAACCGACACACACTATAAGGGATGACGGACGTTCGATAATTGATGACGAGCCCTCTTTGAAGGGATGTCAGATGTTTGAGACAGTCAACCCACCTTCACATACTGAAGGTCATTAATTGATTAGGGTCTTCTGAGGATATTTTGTAAATAAAAGCGATTTCGCTTATTAGCATGGGACAAAATCTCATGCTTTTTTCTTATGTGTTTAATTTGAGATTATCTATTCACTAAAGTAGTATGAGAATGTATAATATATGATAGATAAGGTGAGTGATATTATGAAAGATTCTAATTTAAAAAAATGCCCAAATTGTAATTCATTTGTTGGCGTTGATGATAGATTTTGTAGAGTTTGTGGTCATGATTTTTCAAAAGATGATGATTTTTCTTCTGAAGGAAAGACATTTGAGGATTTTTTGTTAGAGGCTTCTAAATTTAGAAACGAAACTCAAAATCACGATCTTGGTTTTATAAAAAAAGAAGAAGATAGTTCGACTGATAATGAGAAGAATTATTCTAAGATAGATAATGGCTCTAATCAAGATACAACTGACAGATTAAATGTAGTGGATATTGAGTCAGAATCATTAAAAAAAGAAAGAGAAAAAGCATTCCAAGAAACAAGCAAAGATTATGATGATTACTACGATTATTATGATTATGAGGATGATGAAAAATCATCGATATTTAAGAAAATTATTCTTTCAGTTATTGGTGTGGCTTTATTAATTGGTATTGTATTTGGTGTTAAATATATAAAACCTATGTTCCAAGAAAATCTAGCTGAAAAGACTATTACAGCTGAATCTGTAAAAGGTAAGTTCATTCAATCAGTTCAAACTAAATCCTCAGAACAAATGATGAGTATTGTAAAATCATCAAATCAATCTGTACCATTCAGAAACAAAGATGCGGAAGAATTTATCAACGAAATAAATTCTAACCCTGAGTATCAAGCTACTATATTAAAATGGTTAGAAGATGATGAAGCAAACTTAAAATCGGATAAATCTTATAAAAGTACTAACCCATTAAAAATGGTAAAGGAAAACGACGGATATAAAATTTTGATTGATCCTATAAAGGTAACGATAGAAAATCCAGAAAATGCAAAGTTGAGCTTAGAAAATGCTTCGGAATACGCATTTCCAGGAAAGAAAATTTTGTTAATAGAATCTAATGATTTAACTTTGAGACAAAATTATGATTTATCTTTCTTCTCAAAGAATAGTGCGATTAATTGGGATATTGTAGATATTAATAAAACATTGCCTGATTTTGATGTAACAAGTGGTGAGAAGAATTACGAAATCAGAAAAACAATAGATGATGATTGCCTTGTATTTGTAAATGACAAAAACACTGGACTTACTACTGATAAGTTTAATGAAAAAGGGAGAAAGAATTTAACGGAAGACCAAGATTTTGTAAGAATGGTTGCCAAAGGGAAAAATGGTTTATTGAAATCACCAAAACAAACTGTTGGCTGGGAAACCTGGGTTAGATTGTATCTGAAAGATTAAACTTTATAAATAATTCACTAATAATGTTTGAGATATGAAATTAGAGGGTATACAATAATCATAAGAAAATTTATTTAAGGAGATGTTATTATGAGTTTAATGGATTATTTAGAACATAAAAGAAGAGAAAAGGAAAGACAAATCAAATGGGAAATTGCTAAACGCAAATATGAAGACGAAGCTAAAATTACTTTAGGTACAGTTATTGGTGCTTCATTAGGTTTGGCAGCAGGATTATTATTAGCACCTAAATCAGGTGAAGAAACTAGAAAAGATATCAAAAAATTTGCAGAAGAAACAAAGAAAACAGCAGTAAATAACTTTAACGATGCAGTAGATACTGTAAAATTAACTGCTGACAATGTAACAGACAGTGTTAAAGACAAATATCAAGATTTCCAAGATAGAGGAATGACAGAATTAAACAGAGTTTCTGATCAATTTGACGAAGTAAAAAATGATTTGGGAGTTCTTGGCGAAGATCTTAAAGAAGTAGTTAAAAAAGACGGAAAAGAAATCAAAGAAGATGTTAAAGACACTAAAGACCAAGTAAAAGAATCTGCAGAAAAAGTTGGCGAATCAGCTAAAAAAGTAGCAGAAGAAGCAAAAGACGGTGCAGAAAAAACTGTCGAAGAAGGAAAAAAACAAGCAAAGAAAACTGCTGACACTGCAAAAGAAGAAGCAAAAGAAGTTAAAAAAGAAATCAAAAAGTAGGTAAGAAATGGTAGATGCTTTATATATATTTAAAATAATATTATATATTTGTTTATCTGGATTCTTAATTGCTTTAATCGTATTTTTCTTTAAACTTACTGACTTAATAAAGGGCGTAAAAGCCGTTTTAGCAGATAACAAAAAGGATATCGATAGATCAATTGGCGAAGTACCACAAATACTAGATAATGTAACTGGTATTACTAATAAAGCCGATAGATTAATAGGCGATGTTTCTCCAGATGTAAGAAATATTACAAACAATGTAAGTAACACTTTGTCTCACGTTGAATCAGTTTCAAGTAACGTGTCTAATACTGTGGACTATGTTGCCGAATCTGTAACTGATACTGCAACTAATATTAAATACGGATTTTTGAACTCTACAGACTATGTTGGTTCTGCAAGAGATATTATTAATTTCGTAAAAAGTTTAGCTAAAAGATAATTAAATAAGATTTTATAAGCCAATCGGAAAATTTCTGATTGGCTTATTGTAAATCTTTAAAATTTTTTATAATTTATGAAAACAATTGTAGAAATTGTTAAAATCCTATTGAAAAACAATTAATTTTTTGGTATGCTATTAAGGAAAGATGGGATAGAATGAAAAGAATAAAAATTATCTCAAATCCTTCATCTGGAAGTCAAACACACGCAAGAGATTTAACAAAATTGATTAATTATCTAATTGAGGATAATTTTGTCGTTCAGCTTTTCAAAACTAAAGGCAAGAATGACGCATACAATGAGGCGTTAAACACATCTTCTGATGATTGGGATTTGATAGTTATTTCAGGCGGAGATGGAACGGTTAACGAAGTTGTTCACGGAATTTGCGACAGCGAAAGCGATATTCCAATTACGATTTACTCCACAGGTACAGTAAACGATTTCGCAACTTACTTAAACTTGCCATCAACACCTTACAAATTATATAGAATGATTAAAACTGGGAAAATAATTAAAAGTGACGTCGGAAAAGTTAGCAATGAAGACTCACACAGGTATTTCATCAACGTTTTTGCAGTTGGAAATATAGCGTCTGTTAGTTATGTTACTGATAAAGCTCAAAAAGCGATTTTTGGTAGACTGGCGTATATTGTAGAGGGGTTGAAAGAGCTTCCTAACACATTAAATCAGCCTATGGAATTGAAGATTAAAACAAAGGATGATTATTTGGAAGTAAAATCTCCTATTATGATTATTTCGAATTCAAATACTGTAGGTGGTTTTGAAAATATTTGCCCACAAGCCAAAATTGACGATCAAAAGTTAGACGTTTTGATTATTAAGCATTCCCGTCTTAAAGAAGTTGCTCAGATTTTAATAGATGCTTTTAGTTCAAAGCATATTTACTCTGAAGATGTATTATATTTTCAAACTGATACTTTAACCATTGAATCTAATCAAACAGTTCCAGGAGATGTGGATGGAGAATATGGTGGAAATTTACCAGTGAAAGTTGAGATTAATAATAAACCAATAAATATTTTAGTAAGGAGCGATTAAATGTCATCACCAACAATTAAAGACGTAGCAAAACTTGCTGGAGTTTCAATTTCTACAGTATCTAGAGTTATGAATGATTCCAAGCCTGTAAGTCCAGAAGCACGTAGAAAAGTTTTAGACGCAATTGAAAAACTTGACTTCAAACCAAACGAATTGGCAAGATCTTTAGTAATGAAAAGATCCAATTTAATAGGCGTAGTAGTTAAGGATATCGGTATTCCATACATGGCACAAATTGTAAGAGGTGCTGAAGAAATTGGAAGAATGTACAAATACGATATACTATTGTCGTCTACATACGGCGATTTGGAACAAGAAAAGAAAATTATAGACTTCATGTTTACAAAGCAAGTTGAAGGGATAATTTTGATTTCTGAAGACATTGAACCAGAGGTTATATTCAAGTTGAAAGATCAAACTGTTCCTTATATTCAATTAGACAAATTCTGGAATATAAAAGACGTGCACACAGTACAAATCGACTACAAAGAAGCTATGATAAATATGATTAATCATATTTATGATTTAGGTCATAAGAAAATTTTATTCGTAAAAGAAAATCAAGACACTGAAATTGGTCAAGAAAAACTTAAAGGTTACAGACAAGCTTGTGATGACTTGAAATTAGAAAAATTTGAAATCTCATCAGAAGGAGTTTCAGTAAAAGATGGTTACGAAGCAGGGGATAAGATTTTCGAAATGAAAGATTCGAAAGACATAACTTGCGTAAGTTTTAGTGAAGATGCACAAGCAATTGGATTTATAAATTATTGCTATGATAATAACAAGAAAGTTCCAGATGATATTTCAGTATCTGGATTTGGCGATATACCAATGACAAGTATTTACAGACCTACTCTTACTACAGTTCAAGAACCTTATTATGACATAGGTGCTGTATCAATGAGAACTTTAGTAAAGGTTTTGAAAGAAAATAAAATTATCAACGAAAAGGCAATATTGGGTTCTCAAATAATGAAGAGAGAATCCGTAAAAGATATCAATTAAAATATTTTCCTGTTTAAAAAATCAATTAATAGGATATAAATAAAGTAGTCATAGGAGGATTATTATTATGGTAGAACAAAATGTTATAGTTAAAAACGAAACTGGTTTGCATGCTCGTCCAGCTGCATCTTTGGTACAATTTGTAAAAAATTTTGATGGTAAAGTTGAACTTATTAAAGATGGTAAAACAGCTAACGCAAAATCTATTTTCAACGTTATGGCTTTAGGTATTTCTCAAGATACTGAAGTTACTGTTAGATTAGATGGCGAAAACGAAGAAGAAAACTTAAAAAAACTAGTTGAATTTATAGAAAATTTGGAAGATTAATTAAATTAAGAATTTATAGCCGTCACTTTTGTGGCGGCTTTAGTTTATGAGGAGGTATTATGAGTTTAATTAAAAAAGGTATTATTGCAAGTGAGCAGATAGCAATTGGTAAAGTTAAACTTATGAAAAAACAGAAAGTTAAAATAAGTACCGAAAAAATTTCCGATGAAGAAATAAAGCTTCACGTTGATAAATTTGAAAAAGCTTTGAATGATTACAAAACAATATTATCTGAAACAAAAGTTGACAATGATACACAAAAACAAGTAATAGAAGCTCATTTGAGTATGTTGGATGATCCTTTTTTATCAGAAAGTGTGATTTCAAAAATTAACGAACATTATTCAAGCGACAAAGCACTAACAGATACGATAGATGAAATGGTTGTTATGATGGAGTCACTGGATAATGAATACATGAGAGAAAGAGCATCCGATTACAAAGATATTGGCCAACAATTATTGTACAAGATTAAAGGAATTGAAAACCAAAAACTCGACTCATTAGAACCAAATACTATCTTGGTTTCAAAAGAATTAACTCCTTACGAAACATCAATAATTGATAAAGATAATGTTGTTGGATTTTTGATGGACTTGGGAGGAAAAACTGCACATACTTCAATTATTGCGCAAACCTTAGGCATTGCTTGTCTTGTTGGTATGAAAGATATTACCGAAAACGTCAAGGATTCTCAAACAGTTATTATAGATTCATTTAAAGGAATCTGTATCATAGATCCTGATCAAGAAACTCTTTTAGAATACAAAAAGAAAAAATCTGAATTAGATGATGAAAAATCAAGACTCCAAAAAAACAGATATAACAAAGCTATTACTAAAGATGGAAGAGATATTGATGTTATGACGAATATCGGAAACATCGAAGATTTAGAAAAAGGCTTGGAATCTGGTGCAGAAGGCGTTGGTTTATTTAGAACAGAATTTTTGTATATGTATAATGATAATTTTCCAACTGAAGATGAACAATTTGAATCTTATAAAAAAGTAGTCGAAATTTTAGATGGGAAATCAGTAATTATCAGAACTTTAGATATTGGCGGCGACAAAGAACTTCCTTACTACAAGTTTCCTAAAGAAGATAATCCGTTTTTGGGTTGGAGAGCTTTGAGATTTTGTTTTGATATGAACGATGTTTTTGATGCTCAAATCAAAGCGATTTTGAGAGCTTCTGCGTTTGGAAAAATAAGAATTATGCTTCCTATGGTTATTTCAGTAGAAGAAATGGAAAAAGCTCTCGAAATAATTGAAAATAATAAAAAAGAATTGAAAGATGCAAATATTGATTTCGATGAAAATATAGAGGTTGGTATCATGATTGAAACTCCAGCAAGTGTTATTGTAGCTGAAGATTTAATAGAATACGTTGATTTTTTTAGCATTGGAACTAATGATTTGACTCAATATATCTTGGCAAGTGATAGAGGAAACGAAAAAATTTCAAATCTTTACAACACATACAACCCAGCAGTTCTAAGAGCTATCAAAAAAGTTATCGATGTTAGCCACAAACATGGAAAATGGACTGGAATGTGTGGAGGATTTGCAGGAGATACCAAAGCGACGAAGCTTCTTTTAGGTATGGAATTAGATGAATTTTCTGCCCCAGCAGCGTCAATTCCAAAAATCAAGGATGTTATCGCTAACAATTCATTTGAAGAAGCTAAAATTTACGCAGATGAAATTTTACAAATGAAAAAAACTTCAGAAATTGAAAGGAAAATATCTGAATAAATATTTTGTTTTAAAATTCTGATATTTAATGATAAAATTGTATTGGTGATTATATGGAAATCAAAGATTTACAATTTTTTGAAGATAAAGATATTTACGATTGTGATTTACAAGAGGATAAGTACATTGTAAATACAGATTGTGGTAAATATATTGTTGAAATATATGAAGGGGATTTGGAGTCCTTTTTGAACTACAACAAACAAAATAATTATTTGTTGTATGAATTAAATGACAAGTTTGCAAAGATTGAAGATAGCGGATTTGAAAATGGTCACACTTTTGTGATTAAAAAATTTATTCAAAATCTTACAGATCAAATCTCTACTGAACGACAAATACAACTTGGAAGTGAAATAGGAAAAGTTCTCAGAAAACTTCACGAAAATAGTCAAATTAACGATGATACTACTTGGTCAAAGATTTTTAATTATAAAATCAATAATCTTATATACAATTACTCAATGACTAACTTCAGAGGAGATAAGGATTATATTGTTTTCGATTACATTGAAAATAATAGATATTTAATTGAATCGAGGAAGTTGAGCAATATTTATTTATTTGATAATTTATGCTCTATCTATGCTGATGATAATAATTTGGATTTTGTATCGAAGAATGTAAGTTATATGGCCGACTCTTTTTTTGAATTTAGAAAAATCAACGAAGTAGATGAGAAAAATAGAATTTTCTACTATTCCTTATTAAAATCTTATTTTAATGGGAAAATTCCTAGACTATTTTACAGAATTCTTGCAATATACACTATATTGGATATTCTGGAACCAAAATTAAATGGAGAAAATGAGGTTGATTTGACAGGAGAATTTGATAGAATTTTAAAAATTTACAATGATTTTGATTGTATAATTCCTGTGTGGATTAAGGAAACTGAGGAAAAAATAAAGGAGCTTAGCGATGAAAGTAAATTGTAAGTTTTGGTTTGAGGATGACGATGGTAAGAAATTTTTCGGAAAAGGAAATTACATTCTTCTAAAAGAAATAGACAAGACAAAATCTTTGAACAAGGCTTCAAAAAATCTCAAAATGAGTTACAGTAAAGCTTTTAATATTATAAAGAATAGCGAAAAAATTTATGGTGAGAAGTTTGTGGATACTGAAATCGGAGGAGCAAACGGCGGAGGATCAACGTTAACTGAAACAGGGGAAAGATTAATCTTGGAATATGAAAAAGCTATGTCAAATTTTACCAGAACTAGCAATAATTTAACAGAAAAAATTACAAAAAATTCCTAAAAAGCTTGTATTTTTTATAAAATCAGTGTAATATATATTTATCGAAGTGTCTTAATAATTAAAATCTCAATGTTTAGCATTGGGATTTTATATTTGGATACTATTTTTAATTTATAAAAGGAGTTAAAATGAAGAAAGTAGTTTTAGCATTAGGTGGAAACGCTCTCGGAAATTCACCTGAAGAACAAATCAAAGCTGTTAGAAAAACCGCTGTATCTATAGTTGATTTAGTTGAAGATGGCAACGAAGTTATCGTTTGCCATGGAAATGGTCCACAAGTTGGTATGATTAATTTAGCTATGGAAACTGCTCATAATTCTAATCCACAAATTTCTAACATGCCATTTGCAGAATGTGTTGCTATGAGTCAAGGATACATAGGATACCATTTACAAAAGGCTATCAAAAACGAATTATCAAAAAGAAACATGAAAAACGCAGTGTCTACAATAATTACACAAGTTAAAGTAGATAAGGATGATGAAGCTTTTGCTAATCCAACAAAACCAGTGGGATTATTTTATTCAAAAGAAGAATCTGAAAAACTTGCTGCTGAAAGTGGATATACTTTCAAAGAAGATGCAAACAGAGGATATAGAAGAGTTGTTCCATCTCCAAAACCAATTGATATAATTGAAAAAGAAGAAATCAATACTTTGATTAAGAAAGATTTCATAGTTATAGCTGGAGGTGGCGGTGGAATTCCCGTTGTAGAAAATGATGGACAATTAGAAGGTATAGGAGCTGTTATAGATAAGGATTTCACTTCAGAAAAATTAGCTGAGATTTCTGATGCGGATTTGTTAATCATTTTAACTGCAGTAGAAAAAGTTTGTATTAATTACGGAACAGAAAATGAAGAAGGCTTGGATGAATTAAATTTATCTAGAGCTCAAAAGTTAATAGAAGAAAAACAATTTGCAGAAGGATCTATGCTTCCTAAAGTTAAGGCTTGTTTGAATTTTATCCAATCAGGTGAAGGTAAAATTGCTTTGATAACTTCTTTGGAAAAAGCAAAAGAAGGAATCAATGGTTTAACAGGAACTAGATTTGTAAAATAATAATAGTACTTCCAAAACAAAAATTGATTTGATGTTTTTGGAAGTATTTTTTTATTGCTCTTTAAATTATTTTGAATTTAATATAGAATATACTTTAATGAAATTAAAAGGAGAGTGTATATGGAAAAAAATTCGAATTCATTATTTGATTATTATGGTAATCCTTCCATGCTCAAATCATTTCCAATAGCTATGCAACACTTATTGGCTATGATTGTGGGTAATGCGTTGCCATCAATAGTCTTGGCGAGTGCTTTGAAATCAAGTGAACATGCAATTACAGATGCTCAAGCAATTTATTTGATTCAAGCAGGAATGTTTATTGCTGCAATAGCAACATTATTGCAATTGTATCCAGTTTTAAAATTTGGTGCAAAATTACCAGTAATCATGGGAGTTAGTTTTGCTTATATTCCAGTTTTATTATCAATTGGTAAGCAATACGGAATAGGTGCTGTGTATGCGTCACAGTTGATTGGTGGTATTGTAGCGATATTCACTGGAATGTTTATTGGAAAAATTAGGAAGTTTTTCCCACCGATTGTGTCAGGAACAGTTGTATTAACTATTGGGCTTAGTTTGTATTCAGTTGCTGTAAATTATATGTCAGGTGGAAATGGACCTATGCAAGGCGAAATTAGAAACTGGGTTGTGGCAATCATAACTTTGTGTGTTGTTTTGTTTTGTAATATGTTTATGAAAGGTTACATAAAATTAGCAGCGATTTTGGTAGGAATTATTGTAGGATACATAATATCATTATTTTTAGGCATGGTTAAATTTGACAATGTTGTTAGTGCGTCTTGGTTTATGCTTCCACAAATTTATCCATTCAAATTCCAATTCCATTTGGATGCTATCTTGACTATGTCAATTATGTACATTGTGAATTCTGTTCAAGCAGTTGGTGATTTAACTAGTACTACCATTGGAGGAATGGATCGTGAACCTACAGATGTAGAATTGTCTGGTGGTATCAAGGCAAATGGTATTGTAAGTGTTATTGGTGCATTTATTGGGGCGCTTCCTACTGCGACTTATTCACAAAACGTAGGCATTGTTTCAATGACAAAAGTAATTGCCAGAAAAGTTTTGTTGATTACTGCTAGTATGGTATTTGTATGTGGACTGATTCCAAAATTTGGAGCATTGATGCTTTCAGTTCCACAAGCAGTAATTGGTGGGGCAACTATATCAGTATTTGCACAAATAGCTATGAGTGGTATGAAACTTATAACTTCAAGTGAAATGAGCGTAAGAAATACAACTATTGTTGGATTGGGAGTTGCACTTGGTATGGGAATCACACAAGTTGGTCCAAACGCTGTAAGATATTTTCCACAATGGTTTAGAATGGTGTTCACAGCATCACCTGTAGTAGTTGCAACGTTGATAGTATTTTTCTTGAATATTATTATTCCAGAAAAAACATTAGAACAAGAAGAAAAAGAAAGAAAAGAAATAGACTAAAAAAATCCCTCGCAAGAGGGATTTTAATATTTCATATATTTTTTATCAATGTACCTTTTTAGTACGAATGAAAGGTGTGAATACCAAGTGAATCCTTTGTAGTATAATAGTGCTTTTTCATTTCCACAATATAAAATTTGCATAGGGTCAGTGTCTGGAACATAAGATTCCAATTCTTCATCGTTCAATGTATGTGCAATATTTTTCATCAAAATTGGAGATTGCCTTATAGCGTACACTCCAGCTTTTGGTAAATTAGGGTATTTGTCGATACTAACACAATCCCCAACGGCAAATATTTTGTCAGAAATTCTCATGTATTCATCGGAAATCAAGAAGTTTTTATCAGTAGTATTTAGATTTCCAAAATCAACGTTCACACCGCTAGAACCAATACACATAATCAATTTATCAAAATCAATATCAATTTCATCAATAGAAGATACATTTTTGTTTTCGTAAACTTTTATACCTTTTTCCTTTAATAACTTTCTGGCTTTTTCATTAGCTTTGTCGCTGAATCCTTCCATATTTACGCTGCCTCTGGTTACTATGGATATATTTTTATTAGGATAAATACTTTTGAGAACAAAAGCTAATTCCAATCCACTTGCACCGGCTCCTAATATAAGTATATTTTTATCAGTGTCTTTGATTTTTTCTTTTAAATCGATAATTGTATTGATAGGTTTGGAATTTATTACATTTTCTCCAGTTCCAATAGTTTTTTGAGTCGCTCCTAAATTAATACTCAAATAATCGTAGTCTACTGTGTGATTTTTTGCTATAACTTTTTTGTTTTCATCGTCGATTTTTACGATTTTATCGAAAATCAAATCTGCTCCGTATTTTTCGCAAACTTTTCTTACATCAAAGCATATCTCATCATGAGTGTATACTCCTTCCAAAAAACCAGTATACATACCAGAATAATACTGGTATTCATTGTCTGTTATAACAGTTATTTTAATATCTGGATATTTTTCTTTTATATTTTTGATTACAAAAATATGCCCGTGACCGCAGCCACACAAAACTAAATGCTTCATTTTGTCTCCTTCAGTAAATTTTTTATTTATAATTATATATATCATACCAGAAAAGTAAAGCAGTGTTAAATTCATTCTTCGTTTGACAATATTGTTAATAATTGCTAATATTATATTGTATAGAAGGTATCTATATTTACACGATAACAACGTTTACGTTATCAAATGAAAATCGATAAATTTTTATTAAGTTTTTTAATTGTAAGCAAATGTTATTACAAAAATTTAAGGAGGACATTATGTCAAAAGTTTACAAAAAAATAATTGCTTTATTTCTTTGTTTAAGCATGGTTTTTGCTACTGCATGTGGTGGTGCTGGCAAAGATTCATCTGATAATGGAAAATCATCAGATACAAATGAAAAGAAAGAAAAAGTAAAAGTAACTATGGTTACTGACCAAGGTGGAATTAACGATAAATCTTTCAACCAATCTGCATATGAAGGATTTGAAAATGCAAAAAAAGAAGGATGGTTGGATTACAGATATATCGAATCACACAAAGAAGCAGAATATGCTCCAAATATGGAAACTGCTTTGGATGATGAAAGTGATGTAATATTTACAATTGGCTATGCATTGTTTAAAGCAACTGATGGTGCAGCTAAAGAAAACACTGACCAAAAATACGCAATAATCGACAATGCAAACGTAGAAAAAAGACCAAACATGATTGGGGTTTTATTCGCAGATAACGAAAACTCATTCTTAGTTGGATACATTGCTGGTATGACTACTAAAACAAACAAAGTTGGTTTTGTTGGTGGTATGAAGAGTGATGTAATCGACAGATTTGAATACGGATTCAAAGCTGGTGTTAAAGAAGCTGAAAGACAAAAGAAACAACCAATTGAATTCCAATCACAATATGCAGATAGTTATGCTGCACCAGATAAAGGTAAATCAATCGCTAACTTAATGTATCAAAAAGGCGTAGATGTTATATTCCATGCAGCAGGTGGTACAGGTTATGGTGTTATTCAAGCTGCTATCGACAATAACAAATACGTTATAGGAGTTGACAGGGATCAATCAGCTGATGCTCCGAAAAACATGTTAGTTTCTACAGTAAAAGGCGTTAACGTTGCTGTTCAAAAAATCTCAAAAGATCTTAAAGATGGTAAGTTTGAAGGTGGAAACACAGTAACTTATTCATTAAAAGATGGAGATGCTGTAGACATTGCTTATGCTAACAACGATTTGGTAGCACAAGATGTTAAAGATAAAGTTGAAAGCTTAAAGAATGATATCAAAGAAGGGAAAATCAAAGTTCCACAAAACGAAAAAGAATTTACAGAATTCGGATTTGATAAATAAGGTTGAGAACAGGGATTGAAAAATCCCTGTTTTTATAACTGTTTTTAAAGATGAAAGGGAAAAACATGAACGATGAAAAAAACATTGTTGTAGATTTAAAAGACATATCAAAATCTTTTGGCAGCAATAAAGTACTTGATAATGTAAATTTCACGCTCCATGAAGGAGAGGTTCATGCTTTGTTAGGTGAAAACGGAGCTGGGAAGACAACTCTAATGAATATACTTTATGGGTTGTATGAACCTACATCGGGAAGTGTTACAGTAAAAGGAAAAACTTTTGATCAAATGACTCCTAAATTAGCAATACAAACTGGTATAGGAATGGTGCATCAACATTTTATGCTTATAGAACCATTTACTGTTTATCAAAATATTGTTTTAGGAAAAGAAATAGCAAGTAAAGGCGGAATTCTGGATAATAAAAAATCGATTGACGCTGTAAAAGAATTGTCCGAAAAATACGGTTTGATGATCGATCCAGAAGCAAAAGTTGCTGATATTTCAGTAGGAATGCAACAAAGAGTTGAAATCTTAAAATGTTTGTATCGTGGAGCAGATATTTTGATATTTGACGAACCGACTGCGGTTTTAACTCCACAAGAAATAGATGATTTCATAAAAATTGTAAAAAATCTTACAGAATTAGGAAAATCTATAATAATAATTACACACAAGTTATCTGAAATCAAAGCTATGGCTGATTACTGTACTGTAATTAGACGTGGTAAATTTATCGATAAGTTAAATGTAAAAGAAATCGATGAAAATATTTTAGCAGAAAAAATGGTTGGTCGTGATGTAAGATTTAATGTTGAAAAACAAGATCAAGAACCAGGCGAAGTTGTCTTAGATATTAAAGATTTAGTCGTAAAAGACTCCAGAAACATTGACGTTGTAAAGAAATTGAATCTTCAAGTTAGAAGAGGAGAAATTGTTGGTGTAGCAGGTGTAGATGGCAATGGTCAATCGGAATTGATTGAAGCAATTACTGGTCTTAGAAAAATAGAATCTGGACAAGTTACTTTAAAAGGAAAAGACATTACAAATCATACTCCAAGAGAAATTATAGATTCAGGTATGAATACAATTCCAGAAGATAGACAAAAACACGGACTTATATTGGATTATTCTATCGCTGACAATTTAATTTTGGAAAATGTTAAAAAGAAACCTTTTAGTAAAGGGTTAAAGTTAGATTTTGATGCTATTAATGACAATGCAAAACAATTAATCGAAAAATTCGATATCAGACCTAATGATTATCATCAAAAAACAAAGAATTTATCAGGTGGTAACCAACAAAAAGTAATTATCGCCAGAGAAATTTCCAACGATCCTGATTTGTTAATAGCAGCTCAACCAACTAGAGGATTGGATGTTGGCGCGATAGAATTTATTCACAAATATTTAGTGGATCAAAGAAACAAAAACAAAGCTGTATTGTTAGTTTCATTTGAGTTAGATGAAATAATGGATTTGTCAGATAATATAGCAGTTATTTTTGATGGTAAAATTGTTGGAGAAAAACCAGCAAAAGAAACTAATGAAATGGAACTTGGTAGATTAATGGCTGGAGGTGTTGTAGATGAAAAATAATAATGAAAAAAATTCAATATTCACAAAGTACAACAAGCTATTCTTCATGCTTTTATCTATCATTATAGGTCTATTGGTTGGAGCTTTGGCTTTAGTATTAGCAGGTTATAATCCACTAGAAGCATACAAGCTAATGCTTGAAGGAATATTTAAAAGACCTAAAAATGTTGGTTGGACAATTGTAAATGCTATTCCAATTATATTTACAGGACTTGGTGTTGCATTTGCTTTTAAAACAGGTTTATTCAACATCGGTGCAGAAGGTCAATATATAGTTGGTACAATGGTTGCATTTTTATTGGGATACAATCTTCACTTACCAGCATCTATTCATGTACCTGTAGTAATAATTGTGGGAATGTTAGCTGGGGCGGCTTTTGGAGCATTAGCTGGATTTTTGAAAGCTAAATTTGGCATACATGAAGTTATATCAACGATAATGCTTAACTGGATAGCTTTTTATTTTAACAATATGGTTGCAAATTATCCAAAATTCAAAGCACCGAACTCAATGGGAACTCACGAAGTACAAGAAACTGCGAAAATAACATTGATGCAAAATGTTAAAGGACTACCAAAAGCAATCGACAACTTCTTCAAAGCTCCAATACATTTGGGATTGATATTAGCAATTGTAGCAGCAATTTTATTATGGTATATTTTGAAGAAAACAAACTTAGGATATGAATTGAAGGCTGTAGGTCTTAATCAAGATGCAGCAAAATATGGTGGAATTGATGTCAATAAAAAATTGACTTTATCTATGGCTATAAGTGGAGCAGTGTGTTCACTTGGTGGAATCACTCAAGTTTTAGGATACAGATACACAATTTCTGCATTATCTAGTATGGAAAACTTTGGATTTGATGGACTTGCAGTAAGTTTACTTGCAAATAATAACCCAATAGGTTGTATTTTCTCTGGATTATTTTTCGGTGGATTGAAATACAGTGGGGCAAATGTTCAAAGAGTTTTACACGCACCAACTGAAATGATTAACATCATAATGGGAACAATCATCTTGTTCACAGCAATTCCATTGATGTTCAGAATAATTAAATCTAGATTTAAAAGCAAAGGAGGCAAATAATGAACTTAGTACTTTTAGGATTAGTAATAGGTAATACATTAATAAATGCGACTCCTATTTTATACGCTGGATTAGGTGGTATGATTTCTGAAAAGTCTGGAGTTACAAACATCGGACTTGAAGGTATGATGACAATTGGTGCATTAATCGCAGCCACTGTAGGATATTACACTCATAATCCTTGGTTAGCGTTTTTGTGTGGTGGATTAAGCGGAATGGTATTTGCCTTAATTCACGCAGTAGTATCCATTACATTTGCAGGAGATCAAACTATTTCTGCAATTGCTATAAACTATTTAGGACCTGGTGTTGCACTATTTGTTTCCAGAATATTTTTCGATGGAGCAACTCAAACAAAACCAATTGAACCACAATACAAAATTCCAGTATTATTTGACGGAATTCAAAATAAATTCTTAGCTAATGTAATTTCATTACCTGCTACAGTTTATTTGGTATTTGTTCTAGTATGTTTGATTTATATATTTATGTACAAAACAAAATGGGGAATGAGATTAATTGCAGTTGGTGAACATCCTAAAGCAGCAGAAACTTTGAATATAAATGTATTTTTCGTTAGATACATGGCTGTTTTATTCTCCGGATTTATGGCTGGTTTAGGTGGAGCTACAATGTCTATTTCACTAGTATCTTCATTCTTTCCTGCATTAGTTGCTGGTCAAGGCTTCATAGCTTTGGTTACAGTAATATTCGGTAAATGGACTCCACAAGGTGTTATGTTAGCAGCGTTATTCTTCGGATTCGCTCAATCATTATCAGTTGTCTTGGGAGGAACAAATCTTCCGATACCATCAGAATTAATATCAATGATTCCTTATGTTGCAACATTAATCGTATTGATACTATTTGGTGGAAAAACAAAAGCACCTACAGCAGATGGAATTCCTTATTTGAAAGACGATATAGCACTTTAATAGAAAAAGTAAAGGTAGTGTGAGATTTCACACTACCTTTTTAAAATTCAATCTAAATTAAATTTCTCTCTACATAAAAGCTCAATATTTTTCCATCATAAGAAATTATTCCAGAGTCAACCATTGAGCCAAGAAGATTTATATCATTATAATCTGATTCCCATCCCAACAAATTTGCATAATAATCTTCAATTTGAGGAGATCTGCTTACATTAATAAGTCTTTTCATATCTTCAAGATGTTGTGGTGTTTTTGTTGGCATCCCTTCGGCAATAATTATCAATTTATCGTCTTTGAATTCCGAATCAATTCTTATACTTTTTGTGTCGTACATGAAAAAATAACTTAAAATTTCTGACACGATTAATTTTGCTTTTTTCTCTTCGTTACTAATCATCGTTTTTTAACCTCACTCTCATTAAGAAATTATCCATTTCACTAAATACCGGAACTAAAATTCCGGCGACAAATCCACCTGAAAAACCATTATTGTACAAATTAACTCCGCCGTGAACAACTCCTATATTTAAAACCATAGCCATGTGCAAAAATCCGGCTAATACACCTCTGAAAAATCCAAACTCACCAGCAATTGGAGCAAGAGTCGTTCCAAATAACGCTGCCAAAAGACTGGAAGTAGACAGAGGATTAACTGCATTTAAAATTGATGCTAAGAATACACCAATTAAAATTGGTATAGTGTTTTTGGGGTGTTTACCAAATGCAGAAAAACCAGTCACGGTAAAAATACCGCCAATTATTGGACCGCTTATATTGCCACCTACAATAATGATGTAGGTCGTCGCTATTAGCCCCATAATGCCCATATTAATCATCGTTTGATATAAACCATCAAGCGATATAAAATCCGTCGCCAATCTACCAGAATTGTACATTATGTTTTCATATCCATGAAAAGACAAATTGTTTTTTACAAATCCCAATAAAAATATTGAAATAAATAGCAAATATAAAAATATTATTATTCTGATATCATTGACAGGGTATACTAAGTTCACAGATTTTATGGTTACATTGAACATTCTAAGAATTCCTACATAAAGCATTCCTACAATTCCTGCTGTAAATCCCATATTGTATAAGTTATAACCTTGATGAAATCTAAGAAAAGTTCCAGAAAGTGGTACCATTATCATTCCTATACTTATTCCAACGAGATAACTTATTATAATTGAATGTACAGGGGATAGACTAGAATTAAATGCTATTTCACTAACTAAAGGACCCAATGCACTACCAAATAATGCAGGAAGTATAACGGATGCTCTTGATGTGTTTTCTATTTTTGCATATATCAACACTCCTATAGTTATTGGAATTGTGTTGAAAATATTTTTGCCGAAAAAAGCAAATCCAGTCATCGTGAAGATAGCCGCAACTCCTGGTCCAGAAATAACAACCTTAAAATTATGTGATAGAAGAGTTGACAATAAACAAATTAAACCGGCATTAAAAAAAGCAGCTCCAATGTTTGCCAAATACATATAATCAGTAATTAAAGTACAAGGACTTTTAATTATAGTTATCAAACCGTTAAAAATTTCTGTGGGAGAATTAAACAAAAACGCTACTGCCATCAGCAAACTAGCCAATGTGTAAAGAAGTTTATAAATTCCCATTGAGTGAAAAACTTTTTCTTTCTCTTTCATAAGACCTCCATTTATAATTTAGTATATTTTATTATAAAGAAGTACAATTTTCAACAAAAAAGGAGCGATAATAATATATCACTCCTTAAAAATTAATTAGGCTTATTTAAAAGTCTGTTTTTTAATTCTTGTTCCATTGCCATTAATTCTTGTTTTGCTTTAAGTCTATTTTCATGACCTTCGATTTGAATATTGCGAACTTCATCTAATGCACTGATAAGTTGTTCGTTTGTGTGTCTAATTGTTTCCACATCGACGATTCCTCTTTCAGTTGCTTTTGCAGTTTCGATAGTGCTCATCTTCAATGTGTCAGCGTTTTTACGCAACAAATCATTAGTCAAATCAGTAACTTTCTTTTGGGCTTCTGCTGCTTGAGAATTATGGTAAACACCTAATGATAAAACCATTTGGTTTTTCCAAATAGGAATAGTATTCACTATTGTAGATTGGATTTTTTCTACCATAACAGCATTAGAAGATTGCACCATTCTTATTTGTGGAGCCATTTGCAAACTCACCATTCTCGTAAGCTCAAGATCATGTAATTTTTTTTCGAATCTAGTAGCTAAATCTCTTAAATCATTTGCTTTTTGCGCAGTGATAGAATTAGGAGAATTTTCGGCCTCTTTGAGCATATTTGGAAGTTCTTCATTTCTTACTTGATCCAATTTCTTTTGTCCAGCAAGAATGTACATGCTTAATTCCTTAAAATATTGCTCATTTAGCTTATACATTTGGTCTAACAATGAAATATCTTTCATCAAAGTAATTTGATGATTTTCTAAAATTTTTGAAATCTCATCTACATTTTTTTCAGCCTTTTCGTAGTTTGCTCTCAAAGCAGTAATTTTATTTGCACCTTTTTTGAAAAAACCAAACACACCTTTATCTTCAGTTTCATCAAATGATTTTAATTCTGTAACAACGGAAGATAAAAGATTACCAACTTCTCCAAGATCTTTTGTCTTTACTGAATTTAAAGTTTTTTCAGAGAAACTAGCGATTTTCTTTTGGGCTCCAACTCCGTATTGTAAAACTATGTTGGAATTAGATAAATCAATTTGTTTAACAAATTCATCAACAGTTTTTTGTTCCTCAGGAGTAAGGTTAACTTTTTGTTCAAATTCTGGGTAAAAAACTTCATCTTCTTTAACTTCATTTAGTGTAGGTTCTTCTACATCCAAGGTCAATTTAATAGGTTTATCTTCCATTATTCAGCACCTCTCTTAAACATAGTATTTTTCTCAATCAATCCATCTTGTGACAACAAAGTATTCATAACTTCGATTTCCGAGTTAATATTCAAAATATCATCGCTGTACAAATCTGTTAAAAGCTTTGAAAAAGCTTTATTGATATTTTGAATAGCATTTTTAATATCATTTTTTGATTTTTCTACGCTTAATATATCATTCTTTTCATTTTCAAATTGAATATAATTTTTCACCAAATTTATAGCAGTTGGAGTGTAATAATCAACGAATTTATTAAGCCCATTGACATCAGAATTTTCGTTTTGAATTTGATTATTTATCGACACTAACAAATCCTTTAATTTAATGACATCTTGTTTGAAATCAAAATCCTTTACAGATGTTATTAAATTTTCAGTTATCGTAATATAATTAGTAATATCTCTGTTAGATTCAATCTCTTTTTGGTTTTCTTCTGATTTGCTTTCATCTAAGTAATGAGCTTTGTATGCATCGTAGCTTGTCCTGTCCAATAAAAACAAATGACCATTTTCAACGACACGAGCTTGTGGGAAGTATCTTTTGTTTATGAAATAAATTAGTTCCTTACTACATTTTTCGACAGGAAGATTAACAGCCGATGCAAAATCTTCTACGCTTAAAATTTTATTGTCTCCAATTTCTGTTTTGTATCGTAAAAATCGTTGTAATTTTGATGCGTGTATATGTGACAAAAATCCCACAACACCAAATCCCAAACTTATCATAATACCAGAAAACAGATCAGGTAAACTATGGGTCAACGATGAGACAGAGCCAAATAAAGTCATAGCGCCTATAGCATAACTAATATTTCTTAGTGCAAAATAACTTTTTGGATTAATCTTTTTTTGAGTTACTAATTTAGAGTCTTTGTTTGCCAGATATTGTTGTTTTGGTTTAGGTTTTAGATTAAATGTGTTCATAACTACATTTAAACCGTTTTTTGATAAATCCAACGCCATATCAATAGATTTTTCTATTATTTCACCAACTTTCGAAAAATCATTGTCGCTTATAGCGTTATCTATATATTCTTCTAATTTGTTTTTCTTCATTTCACACCTTCCTATTACTATTGTATCATATATAGTAGTTGAAATTAAATGAATTTTATTTACAAAAATTCAAATCGATTTTTAAATATCGCTTTGACTTTTAAATATTTTCAATTCAGTTTATAATAGTATTAGATTTTCAAAATAAAATACAGGAGGATATATGGAAGAAATAAGTGCAGGTGGGGTTGTTATCAATAATGGTAATGTTGCTGTGCTTAAAAAGTTCCGTGGTGAATGGGTTCTTCCTAAAGGTAGGGTAGAGAAAGGAGAAAGCTTAGAAGAAACTGCAATTAGAGAAGTTTTTGAAGAATCGGGACTAAGAGCTGAGATTGTTAAGTATATTGGATATGTAAAATATAAATACAGACACATGGATGGCACGAAAGTTCTTAAAACAGTTCACTATTTTTATATGGTAACGAAAGATAATAATATTATCCCACAAAGAGAAGAAGGCTTTGCAGAAGGAGATTTTATGAATCTCGACAAAGCTTTAAGATATGTGCGTCACAGCGCAGAAAAAAATATGATAAAAACAGCTAAATCGTTTATAGAAAAAAGGTAAAGATATGAGCTTTTCATCTGATATTAAAACTGAAATAATAAGTAATCTTGATGACTATGATGTTTTGGCAATGCTATCAGCTTTTACTAAGACAATAGGTACCTTGAATTACAATTCATTAGGTGTAAAGATTACATTAAAAACAGAAAGTAATCCAGTTGCAAGATTAATCTTTTCTAATTTAAAAAAACATTACAATTATGAATGTGATATGAAAGTTATTCACAACAATAATCTTCGTAAGAAAAATATCTACGAAATATTGATTGATGATAAGATATCAAAACAATTTTGTGAGGATACGCACACTTCAACTAGCCCTTTTGACTTTGATTTGGGAATTGATGAAGAATTAATTGATTCCAATACGAAGAAAATTAGTTTCCTACAAGGGGCTTTTTTAGGGACGGGTTTTTGTTATGACCCATCAAAAATGTATCATTTAGAGATGATTTTCAAGCAAGAAAATGTTGGTAACCAAGTAAAAGGCTTACTTCAAGGTTTTGGAATAAAATCTTCTATTTTTGAGAGAAGTGAAAATTATGTTTTGTATATCAAAGAAGCTGAAGCAATTTCTGATTTTTTGAGTTTGGCTAAAGCATATAATAGTGTTTTAAAACTTGAAAATATCAGAGCATTCAAAGATATAAAAAATAATGTCAACAGAAGGTTTAATTTTGAGACAGCAAATTTGAATAAAACGGTTGATGCTGCTTTGAAACAAAAGCTTATAATAGAAAAAATTGATAACACGATAGGTCTTGAATCGCTAGATCCACTATTGTTGGAATTAGCTTATGCCAGAATAGAAAATCCAGATGTTTCATTAAAAGAATTAGGAGAAATGATGACTCCTAAGATTTCAAAATCTGGAGTTAGTTACAGACTTAATAAACTTAAAAAAATTGCTGATGATTTATAATTGTCAGCAATTTTTCTTTTAAAATAACCAAACTTATTATAAAATAAGGCTAAAGGAGTTTGAAATGATAGATACGTTTACGCATTTACATGTTCATACAGAATACAGTTTACTAGATGGATTTTCTCCAATCGAAAAACTTTTGGATAAAGTTGAAGAATTGCAAATGAAAGCCATCGCTATTACTGATCACGGTAGTATGTTTGGAACAGTAAAGTTTTATAAGGAATGCAAAAAAAGAAATATAAAACCTATTATTGGTTGTGAAATCTACACTACTAATAAGGATCATAAAATCAAAAATCCAGAAAATAAATTCTACAATCATTTAGTTCTTTTAGCCAAGAATCAAACGGGTTATTCTAATTTGATGAAAATCGTGTCACTTGGATATGTTGAAGGATTTTATTATAAACCAAGAGTGGACAAGGATACTTTGAGAAAATATTCTGAGGGAATCATTGCTTTGTCTGCGTGTTTGAAAGGAGAAGTACAAGAATCTCTAATTAGGTATGGATACGATAAAGCAAAAGATGTCGCAAAGGAATTAAAAGATATTTACGGAGAAGATTTTTACTTAGAATTACAAAACCATTCGTCACGAGAAGATATGGTTGTTATGGAAAATATTCCAAAAATAGCAAATGAATTAGGCATTGGTCTTGTGTGTACGAATGATGTTCATTATATTGAAAAAGAAGATTATAAAATACACAATATTTTGATCTGTCTTCAAACGGGAAAAACAATCGAAGAAGAAAATAAAATGAGCTACATTCCAGGAGAATTTTTCCTTAGAAGCGAAGAACAAATGAGAGATTTGTTCAAAGATTATCCTGAAGCAATTGAAAACACGAAAAAAATTGCAGAAATGTGTAACGTAGAACTTGAATTTGGTAATCTTCATCTACCTTATTTTGCGATTCCAGACGGCTTTACAAACAGTAGCTATCTGAAAAAACTCGTCTTTGATGGATTAGAAAAAAGATTTGCAAATGATGACAGATTAGAAGAAGCGAAAGAAAGATGCGAATATGAACTATCTGTAATTGAAAAGATGGGGTATGTCGATTACTTTTTAATCGTTTGGGATTTTATTAGATTTGCAAAATCACAAGATATTCCTGTTGGACCTGGACGTGGTTCTGCAGCGGGAAGTATTATAAGTTATTGCTTAGAAATTACAGATATCAATCCATTGGATTACAATTTAATTTTCGAAAGATTTTTGAATCCTGAACGTGTTTCTATGCCAGATATAGATATAGATTTTTGTTATGAAAGAAGAGAAGAAGTAATAGATTACGTAGTTAATAAGTACGGCGAAGATAAGGTTGCTCAGATTGTAACTTTTGGAACAATGGCAGCTAGAAATGCTATAAGGGATGTTGGAAGAGTTCTTGCTATGGATTTTAAAACAGTGGATGATACAGCCAAGAAAGTTCCTAATCTTTTAAATATTAATATAGACAAATCACTAGAAATTTCTCCGGAATTTAGAAAAGCTTACGAAGAAAACCGTGATGTAAAAAAATTAGTCGATGTTGCACGAAGAGTTGAAGGAATGCCACGTCACACATCAACTCACGCAGCTGGTGTGGTTATATCTAAGCTCCCAATAATGGAATATGTTCCGTTGGCAATTAACAAAGATGCTGTCATTACACAATTCAATATGACAGAACTTGAAGAGCTCGGATTGCTGAAGATGGACTTTTTGGGTCTTAGAACTTTAACTGTAATCAGTGATTGCATGAAATTTATCAAAAAAAATAAAAATATAGATGTAAGCTTTGAAGATATGGACGAAAATGATCCGAAAGTTTTGTCAATGTTTACAGTTGCACAAACTCTTGGAATATTTCAATTTGAATCACAAGGCATGAGAAATTTCTTAAAAGAATTAAAGCCAACTAAATTTGACGATTTAATTGCTGCAAATGCTTTGTTTAGACCTGGTCCAATGAATGAAATTCCGACTTACATTCACAATAAACACAACGAAAAAGATGTTGAATATTTATCTCCGTTACTTGAAGATATTTTGAAACCAACTTACGGTACGATTGTTTACCAAGAGCAAGTTATGCAAATTGTACAAAAAATCGCGGGATTTAGCTTGGGAGAAGCTGACAATTTGAGACGTGCTATGAGTAAGAAAAAAATGAAAGTTATGGAAGATGGTAGAAAAGAATTTATCTTTGGAAAAGAAGATGAAGATGGAAATATTTTGATTGAAGGAGCTATTAGAAGAGGAGTCGGTGAGGATATTGCAAATAAAATCTACGATTTGATGATAGACTTTGCAAAGTATGCATTCAACAAATCTCACTCTGCAGCTTATTCGTTAGTAGCAATGAGGACGGCTTGGTTAAAATATTATTATCCAGTAGAATTCTTAGCAGCGCTTATATCTTCGGTTATGGGAAACACTTCACAACTTTCGTTGTATATTGAAGAAGCAAGAAGACTGGACATAAAAATTGAGGCGCCAGATATCAATTACAGCTTAGATAAATTTGATGTGAAAGATAATTCTATAATTTATGGATTGAAAGCTATAAAAAATGTAGGAACGAATTTAATAGAGCAAACAATTATTTCAAGAAATGAAAATGGTAAATTCAAAAGTTTTAGAGATTTTGTGGAAAGAATTTATGCAAAAGATAAATCAGCTATAAATAAAAGATCGATTGAATCGTTAATAAAAGCGGGAGCATTTACATCTCTAGGTGAAACAAGAGCGACATTAATGCTTCAATACCAATCTATCATTGACTCAGTTCAATCGGGTTTAAAAAACAACGTACCTGGTCAATCAAATTTGTTCGATATGTTTGAGTCCAAAGATGAAGATGAACGAGACGATTTTACTAGAAGAGAAGAGTTCGATAAATCAGAACTTTTGAGAATGGAAAAAGAGGTATTGGGTATATATTTATCAGACCATCCTTTAAGAACTTACTCAAACATCATAGAGAAATATTCTAATTTTTCTACAGGGGACTTAGAAGATGATGATTACAATGAGAAAAACTTCGACGGGAAAAGAGTTAAAGTCGTAGGAATAATTGAATCAATCAATAAAAAATTCACCAAAAATCAAAAGATAATGGAATTTGTTAAATTTGAAGATTTGTATGGAACTATGGAATTGATAGTTTTTCCACAAAAGTACGAACAATATTCAGATATTTTAAATGAAGATGAAATTTTGATTGTGAGTGGAAGATTGAATATTATTGAAGGAGAAGATCCAAAAATTTTGGTAGATAACATTCAAAGTATCAAAACTATTTCAAACGTTGAAAAACAAGATGAAACACAGCCAAAATTATTTTTAAGAATTACAAAAAATATGCCAAGTTATATCTTGGATAAAGTCAAACCAATACTACTCAATAGCAAAGGGAATACTCAATCAAATATATATTTTGAAGAAAAGAAACAAAACTACTTGCTTGGAAATGAATTTAGAATTTCTGTAGAAGATGATACTATTGATGAACTTGTATCATTATTAGGAAGAGAAAATGTAGTTTTAAAATAGAGGTTAATTATGAAAACAATAGCAATATTGACAAGTGGTGGCGATGCACCTGGAATGAATGCCTGCATTCGTTCTATAGCTAGAACTTGTATTTACAATGGAATAAGAGTAATGGGAATAAGATCTGGATATGATGGTCTTATGAATGGAAATATTTACGAAATGAATGTGTCTTCAGTTGCAGATATTATCCACAGAGGTGGAACTATTTTGGGTTCTGCTAGATGTAATGAATTTAAAACTGAAGAAGGTCAAAATAAAGGCGCACAAATATTAAAGGATTTCGGAATAGATGGACTAGTCGTTTTAGGGGGAGATGGTTCATTTAAAGGTGCAAGTGCACTAAGCAAAATAGGAATATCTACAATTGGAATTCCTTGTACAATTGATAACGATATGGGTTATACTGATTATACGATTGGATTTTTTACTGCCGTTGAAACAGTTAGTGATGCGATATCAAAATTAAGAGACACATCTTCAAGCCATGGTAGAGCAAATATAATTGAAGTTATGGGAAGAAATTGTGGAGATATTGCTCTTTATTCAGGTGTTGCATCTGGAGCAGAATCAATCCTAGTTCCTGAAGTAGAATTAAATATCGATGAAGTTACAGAAAAGATAGAACGAGGAAGAAAAAGAGGAAAGCTTCATCATTTAATCATGCTTGCTGAAGGAGTCGGTGGAGCTTACGATATTAAAGACATAATTGAAGAAAAAACAGGAGTTGAGACAAAAGTTACAATTTTAGGTCACGTTCAACGTGGAGGTACACCTTGTACTTTTGATAGATTAATGGCAACTCAAATGGGAAATTTGGCAGTAAAATTAATCATGGAAGAAAAAACAGGATTAGCAATAGCTATGAAAGACAATAAGATAATCACAGTTCCAATAGATGAAGCAGTAGCAACAAAAAGAAATTTCAGAGAAGATTTGTACGAGATATCTAAGGAAATTTCAATATAGATAGGAGTAAATATGTTAAAGAAAACTAAAATAGTCTGTACTATAGGTCCGGCATCAGATTCTTTAGAGACTTTAAAAACATTGATGCAAAGTGGAATGAACGTGTGTAGATTGAACTTCTCACATGGAAGTCATGAAGAGCATTTACAAAGAATAAAAAACATAAAACAAGCACGAGAAGAATTGGATTTGCCAATAGCAATAATGTTAGATACAAAAGGTCCCGAAATTAGATTGGGAGATTTTGGAGTTGATCAAGTTCAACTTTCAATTGGTGATCAATTCACATTAACTACAAGAGACGTAACTGGAGATCAAAATATCTGTTCAGTGAGCTACAAAGGACTTCCAGATGATTTGGATATCGGGAAGAAAGTATTGATAGATGATGGATTAGTTGAATTAGAAGTTGTAGAAATAAAAGATACAGATGTGATTTGCAAAGTTAACAACTACGGTATTTTGAAGAGCAAAAAAGGAGTAAATATTCCAAATTCAAAAGTAAAATTACCAGCAATCACTGAAAAAGATATTTCAGATATAAAATTCGGAATTGAAAATGGAATTGATTATATAGCTGCATCTTTTATCAGAAAATCACAAGACGTATTAGATATTAGAAAAATTTTAGAACAAAATAACGGAAACGACATAAAAATAATATCTAAAATTGAATCGCAAGAAGGCGTAGATAATTTGGACGAAATAATCAACACTTCTGATGGGATTATGGTTGCAAGAGGAGACTTGGGCGTAGAAATTCAAACTGAAATTATGCCTATTGTTCAAAAAGAAATAATCAAGAAAACTTCATTAGCTGGAAAACCAGTTATAACTGCGACACAAATGTTAGATTCTATGATTAGAAACCCAAGACCAACCAGAGCGGAAGTTACAGACGTAGCGAATGCGATTTTGGACGGCAGCGATGCTGTTATGCTTTCTGGAGAGACTGCAGCAGGAAATTATCCAGTAAATGCAGTAAAAGTTATGAATGATATTGCAATTAATACTGAAAATTCTGAAGAGTTTAAAGAAGCTGCGAATAAAAGGTTGAAATGGTTGGACATTACAACAACGAATGCAATAAGTATTGCAACTAGAAGTATTAGTGAACAATTGGGAGCAAATGCGATTGTAGTTGCTACAACTTCAGGTTCAACAGCTAGAAATGTTTCAAAATATCGTCCGTTGTCACCAATAGTTGCAGCTACTACATCAGAAAGTGTAATGAGAAAACTATCTTTAATTTGGGGTGTTCATCCAGTTCTTAGCGAATTAAGTGAAAACACTGATGAAGTAATTGATAGATCAATTTCTGCGGGTATCAAAAAAGATTTGGTTCACGAAGGAGATTTAATTATAATCACAGCAGGCCTTCCGGTTGGAGTTTCTGGAACTACAAATTTATTAAAAGTTCACACAATTGGAGATATTTTGATTGAAGGAACAGGAATTGGTAAAAAATCCGTTACTGCAAAAGCAAGAGTTGCTAAAGGTGTAGAAGATTTGGCTTCTAAATTTGAAGATGGAAATGCAATTGTATTGTACAGTTTGGAAAGAGAATTCGTTCCATATATTCAAAAAGCTTCTGCAATTATTGTGGAAGAAGGTGGCCTAACATCACCTGCTGCAATTGTTGGATTGCATTTGGGAATTCCAACGATTGTAGGATGTAAAGATGCTGTAAGTAAAATCAAAGATCAAGAAATTTTGACTATTGATCCAATAGCTGGGTTAGTTTATCGCGGAGCAGCCAAGATTTTATAACGGTAATGTGGTACAATAAACTTAGAGGTAGAAAATGAATACTGTAATATTTGATATGGATGGCGTAATAATTGATAGCGAAGTAATTTATATTGATTTTTTCCAAAAAGTACTTCAAGATTTTGACGTCGAAATATCTGAAGAAGATTTGTTTTCTCTTGCTGGTTTGAGTCAACAAAAAACCGATGAATTTTTGAAATCTAAACTTCATAGAAAACCTGAGGAAGTATATAGTTTGATGAAAAAATACATCGATGATGATAAAATAAACTACAGTTCTATAGTAATGGATGGATTTTATCCATTACTAAAAGAACTAAAAAGAAAAAATTTTAAGATTGCATTAGCATCTTCATCACCAAAAAAAACTATTAACAATGTTTTAGAAGAATTAGATATAAAGGATGAATTTGATGCGATAATAAGCGGTGAGGATTTTAAAGAATCAAAGCCAAATCCCGAAATTTACATTAAAACATGTGAGATTTTGGGAGTACGTCCCAAAGATGCTATTGCAATTGAAGATTCTGATTACGGTATTGATTCTGCAAAGAATGCAGGATTAACAGTAATTGCCAGAAGAGAGAATAGATTTAATTTTAAACAAGACAAAGCTGATTTTATTGTCGATAATTTACAAGATATTAAGATTATATTGGAAAAATTTGAAAAAGAAAAAAATGGCGTTTACAAAATCAGAAGAAAATCAAAAGAATTTGTAAAAGCAATGTTTTTTATTGATCGAGAATCTTTCAATGATAATGTGGATGATTGTGATATTTATTGTTTATATCGAAATGATAAAATGAAATCTGCAATCATAAAAAAACATGATAAAATAATATACAAGAATGTAGAATCAGAGATGGATTATAAATTAATACTAGAAGGAATAGAAAATAAGGAAATAGATGAGATTAGATAAATTTTTAAAAAATTCAAGGATTATTAAAAGAAGAACTGTAGCCAAGACTGCTTGTGAATCCCAAAGAGTTAAAATCAACGACAAAATCGCTAAACCTGGAGACAACGTAAAAGTCGGAGATATAATTGAAATAAGTTTTGCTCAATCGGTTTTAAAGGCAAAGGTTACTGAATTGATAGATAATCCAAAGAAAGACGATGCAGATAAAATGTTTGAAACTTTAGGAGATTAAAATGAATACCAGGGATAATCAGATAAGAAAAAGAAGAAAAAACGTTAATAAATTTAGAATAATAGTTTCTGCAATAACTATTTTTGCTTGTGTTACGTTGTTATTTACAATTTTTAAACAACAAATTCAAATCAGAAACATTAATAATGTTAAGTTGGAACAACAAACAAAAAAGGATGAACTTGAAAAAGAAATAAAAAAATTATCTGAAGATTCCAAAAACTTAGACAATCCTGAGTTGATAGAAAAATATGCCAGAGAAAAATTAGGTATGGTAAAACCTAACGAAGTTTTGATTAAGGATGAAAAGGAAAAACCAAAAAAAGATTCAAATTTTACACCGTCGCCAACTTTTGACAAAAAGTCTGATAAATAATTATTGACACCGTTTTTTTAGTAGTATATACTGGTATATAGTATTATATTAGGAGGAAGATATTGCGTATGTCTATATCAGTGGGCGATATTGTTGAAGGAAAAGTAACAGGAATTACTAAGTTTGGGGCATTTGTAGAATGCGAAGACGGAACTAAAGGATTAGTTCATATTTCACAAATTTCTAATGACTACATAGAAAAAGTTGAAGATGTGTTAAAAGTTAATGATGTAATAAAATGTAAAGTTATGAGCATTGAAGATAATAAGGTTAGCTTTTCAATAAAGGAATGTCTTCCGAAAAAAGAACACAAAAAAGAATTTTCAAAGAAAACTTATTCAGAAGATGATAAGAATTCAAACAAAGAATCTAGCAAAGAATCAAGTTTTGATGATTTACTTTCTAAGTTTATGAAAGAAAGTAACGAGAGATTAGATTCCATTAGACAAAGAGAGAATAAAAAGTTTTCGAAGAAAAGAAAGTATAATTAGGAGTAACGCCGCAGATTTATGCGGCTTTTTTATTATTATGGATTTGATACACAAAATAAAAAAAACTATCATCAGAGAAAACTTAATACAAAAAAACGACAAAATTTTGATAGGATTATCAGGTGGGGCAGACTCAGTATTATTATTCAATGTTTTATACCAACTAAAAGATGATTTAGGTTTTGAGATAAAAACATGCCACATTAATCATTCTTACAGAGTTACTGCCGATAGAGATGAAAATTTTTCAAGGGAAATATCTGAAGAAAAAAATGTTCAATTTTTTTCAAAAAAAGTAGATATGAAACAATTTTCCATCGATAATTCTATTAGTTTGGAAGACAGCGGTAGGATTTTAAGATATAATTGTTTCAACAAAATTTTAGAAACAGAGAATTTCAATAAGATTGCTGTAGCACACCACTTGGACGATCAAGTGGAGACTTTTTTCTTACATTTGTTTAGGGGAAGTGGAATTGATGGATTGTGTGGAATACAATATCGAAACAAAAATGTAATAAGACCACTTTTAGATGTATCAAAAAATGAAATCCTAAATTATTTAGATAGCAAAAATATTGAGTATGTAACTGATGAGACAAATTTCATAGCCGATGTTAAAAGAAATAAAATTCGACTTGAAATGTTGCCATATATTCAAGAAAATTTCAATAATTCTATAAATGAATCGATATATAGGACTATAAATATTTTACAAGATTCAAAAGAAATAATTGACGATATTACTAATCTTAAATTCGAAAAATTAGTTAGTCAAAGAAATGGTGAATATTCTATAGATGTAAAATTATTTGAAATCGAAAAAATCTCTATTCAAAGAAATATAATTAGAAAACTTTTAATTGAATTAAATGGGTCTAACCAAGATATTAGAATGGCTTATATAGATGATATTATAGAATTATTTGATTTAAAAAATGGCAGCGAATATATATTTAAAGACTACAGTTTTTTCAAAAGTTATGATAAAGTAATAATTAAGAAAATTGTAGACAACAAAAAAAGTCAAAATGTTAAATTTGAACTTGGGACAATTATTTTTGGGGATTTTAAAATTAGTAGTTATCTATCAAAAAATACTAATATTAAACCTTCAAGAAATAAAATGGTTTTTGATTCTAAAATTCTATCACATAATCTTGTTTTACGAAGAAGAGAAAATGGAGATAGAATTAAATTAAAGGGATTTACCAAGAAAATTAAAGATGTATTTATTGATAATAAAGTTTTACAAATTGAACGCGATAATTATCCCATTTTGAGCGATGAAGAAAATGTATATGCTATTTTGTCGTTGAAAAGATCAAATTTGTACATGAAAAATTCTAACAGCAAAGAAGTTTTAGTTATAGAGGTGACTTATGAAAAGTAATTTATGTGATGCTGTCGAAAAGGTGCTAATACCAAAATCAGAAATCGACAAAAGAATTGAAGAATTAGGAAAAGAAATCACTGAAGAATACAGAGATAAGGGAGAACTTATCGTAGTTGGTATTCTAAGAGGCGCAGCGATGTTTATGAGTAATTTAACATTGAATATCGACTTAGAAGTTGGAATAGATTTCATGGCAGTATCAAGTTATGGACATTCTTCAGAATCTAGTGGAACTGTAAGAATAATCAAAGATTTGGAAGAAGACATCGCCGGCAAAAATATCCTTATAGTTGAAGATATTGTGGACAGTGGTCGCACATTAAATTACTTGGTTCGAAACTTAATGGATAGAAAAGCAAAATCAGTTAAGATAGCGAGTCTTTTGGATAAACCTGAAAGAAGAACTAACGAAGTTGATGTTCAATTCAAAGGTTTTACTGTACCTAATGAATTTATAGTTGGTTATGGATTGGATTTTGCACAACAATTTAGAAATATTGAAGATATTTGCGTATTGAAGAAATCTTTTTATGAAAAGGAGATTTAATGAAAAAAGTAACTAAAAGTTTAGCGATTTATCTTGTTCCAATTATTTTAATAGCTTTTTTCGTGACTATGACTCAAAACAATACATTGAGCACAAAATATTTTACTGTCAACGAAATGATAGTAAACGTCAAGAAAGATAATGTTAAAGAAATTGTTGCAAGAGGAAATGATATAAAAGGCGTTCTAAAAGATAGCAAGGGTACTCCTTTTAGAATGTATATGCCATCAGAAATGTGGGAAGTATTTTACAATAATTATCTGAAGGAATCTGTTGAAAACAATAAGATAGTTTTGAAGACAGAAAAAGATCCTGGCAAACCATGGTATGTTGATATAATGCCAACTATATTAATTATAGTCGGGCTTGGAATAATTTGGTTTATGTTTATGAATCAAACACAAAACTCTGGAAATTCTAAGGCTATGAATTTTGGAAAATCAAAAGCAAAACTCAACCAAGATTCAAAAGAAAAGGTTGTGTTTGCTGATGTAGCGGGATTAAAAGAAGAAAAAGAGGAATTGATGGAAATAGTAGATTTTCTGAAAAATCCTTCTAAGTATATAGACATTGGTGCAAGAATTCCTAAAGGAGTTTTGTTAGTGGGACCTCCAGGAACTGGTAAAACATATTTATCGAGAGCAGTCGCAGGTGAAGCAAAGGTTCCATTTTTCAGCATTTCCGGTTCTGATTTCGTCGAAATGTTTGTTGGTGTCGGTGCATCGAGAGTTCGTGATTTGTTTGAACAAGCTAAGAAAAATGCTCCTTGTATCATTTTCATCGATGAAATAGACGCAGTAGGTAGAAAAAGAGGAGCAGGACTTGGCGGAGGCCATGACGAAAGAGAACAAACGTTGAATCAATTACTTGTTGAAATGGATGGTTTTGGAAAAAATGAAGGCGTAATTGTAATGAGTGCTACTAATAGACCTGATATTTTGGATAAAGCATTGTTGAGACCTGGAAGATTTGACAGAACTATTTATGTGGGACTTCCAGATGTGAGAGAGAGATTAGAAATATTAAAGGTTCACACAAAAAACAAAAAACTTGAATCAGATGTGGATTTGGAGAATATTGCAAAAACAACTACTGGTTTTTCTCCAGCTGATTTGGAAAATTTGTGCAATGAAGCAGCACTTCTTGCAGCAAGAAATAATGAAGCAGAAATTTCAAATGAAGTGTTCAAAGAAGCATCTATAAAAGTTGTTGCTGGTCCAGAAAAAAAATCACAAGTTGTAATAGAAAAAGAACGTGTGCTTACAGCTTATCACGAATCTGGTCATGCGATTGTATCCGGATTCTTGGAAGATAATGACAAAGTTCACATGATTACAATTATTCCTAGAGGAAGAGCCGGAGGATTTACGGCATATCTTCCACAAGAAGATGCGAAATTTATGACTAAAAGACAAATGCAACACAAATTGATTTCGCTTTTAGGTGGACGTGCAGCAGAAGAAGTTGTGCTTGACGATATCTCCACTGGAGCAAGTAACGATATTGAAAGAGCAACAAAGATCGCACATGCAATGGTAACAAAATACGGTATGAGTAAGAGATTGGGACCTATGATGTACGGTGGAGATGACGCTGAGGTATTCTTAGGTGAAGAGCTTGGTAAGAACAAACAGTATTCTGACAAGATAGCTTATGAAATTGATTCTGAAATGAGAGAACTAATAGATGAAGCGTACAACAAAGCTTTAAATATTTTAAATGAAAACATCGATTTGTTACATGCATTGGCAAACAGGCTTTTAGAAAAAGAAACTATTGGACAAGAAGAATTCGAAGCTATATTTGACAAATACACCAAGACTAAAATTCACGAAAATGAACCAAAAGAATTAGTCGATGTAAGAAAAAAAGACGAAGAAATAGAAAACAATATAGAAAATCAGGAGAAATAATGAGCGCACAAAATATTATTAATGTGATGTATATATTGATTTTGCTTTTTGGATTGAAGCAAATGTACAATGTATACAAAGTCAAAAAAAATATTGGTAGAGTCATCAAAAACTTTAACCAAAGAAAAAGAGTTTTAATGATGGTTGCATCATATTCAATTGTAATATTGGGATTATTGTATCTTTACCAACAAAAAACATGGTTCCCATTAATTTATATATTACTTGGAGTTATATTCATTTATTTAACATTCGAAAAAATCTCATTCACAGATAAAGGGATTTATTTCAATGGATTTTTGGCTGAATATGAAGACATCAAACAATGGAAATACTCCAAAGATAAGAGATTTTTGGAATTAACTTTGAAAAATTCCAAAGCTACTAACAAACTTATTCCGATCAATCCAAGCGATGCTTCTGAAATGCAAGTAATCATAAAAAAGAATAAGAAAAAACAATAAAATACTTGACAACAAAACTGTGATTAAATATAATAAAAAAAACACTATTTTTGTTTTTCATAAATTGGCTTTCTTTGATTGCCAATTTTTTTTATTTTAATACATGGAGGTATTATGGATACAAACAAAATTTTTGGGATTGACACTTTTGATAAAAAACAAATGAAAGATTCACTACCATTTCCTATTTATCAAAAATGGAAAAACGCAGTTAGAAAAGAAGATTTACTTGATATTGAAACAGCAGAAATAATTGCGCATGCGATGAAAAAATGGGCAATTGAAAGAGGAGCCACTCATTTTTGTCATTGGTTTCAACCATTAAATGGATTAACAGCAAAAAAACACGATTCATTTTTGGATAGAGGAGACGATAATACTCCAATAAATAGATTTTCGGCAAAAGAATTAATTAAAGGAGAACCAGATGCTTCATCATTTCCTACAGGATCAATTAGATCTACGTTTGAAGCAAGAGGCTATACTTATTGGGACTGCACATCTAACACTTTTATTGTAGATAATATTATGTATATACCATCGGTATTTGTATCTTATGATGGAACTACACTGGATAAAAAATTACCACTACTTAAAAGCTTGGATTATTTGTCAGATTACGCGACAAAACTTTACAACGAAATTTCTGATGAGCACTGTTACAGAATGAAAGTCAAAATCGGATTGGAGCAAGAATTTTTCCTTATAGATGAAAATGTATATAAACAACGTATTGATTTAATTAATACAGGAAGAACTCTTTTAGGAGCACAAGCTCCCAAATCGCAAGAACTTACTGACCATTATTTCGGTTCAATTCCACAAAGAGTTGAAGCGTTCTACAAAGATTTTGACGAGAAATTATTCAGACTTGGAATATACGCTAAGACTGAACACAATGAAGTTGCTCCAAATCAATTCGAAGTAGCAATTCTTTTTGAAAACGCCAATATTTCTGTAGATGATAACCACTTAGTTATGGAAATACTTAAAACTACTGCAAGAAAACATCATTTAGTATGCTTGTTGCACGAAAAACCATTCAAAGGTGTAAATGGTTCCGGTAAACACAACAACTACTCTTTAGTTACAAATCACGGTAGAAATGTATTTTCACCAAAAGCTGATATGGAAAATGACCTTGTATTTTTGATATTCACAGCATGTTTGATAGAAGCTGTAGACAAATCACAAGCACTTTTAAGATCCGCATCTTCAACTACGTCCAACGACTATAGATTAGGAGGAGATGAAGCACCTCCATCAATAATATCTATGGATTTGGGGCAAGATATTGAAGAAACATTTAACTCTCTTATGAATGAAGAAGAAATTGTCAGAAATTATCCTGAATTTTCGATAAATAGATTTGATTACATTCCACCAAATATGACAGACAGAAATAGAACAAGTCCATTTGCCTTCAGTGGAAACAAATTTGAATTTAGAATGTTAGGCTCTTCAAATAGTGCAAGCGATGTGAACATAGTTTTAAATACAATGTATGCAAATGCAATTAAAAGAGTATATGAAAAATTCAAATCTCAAAATGAGAATATAGAACAATTTATTAAATCAGAAGTTGTCAATATTTTGAAAAATCACAAACATATTTTGTACAGACAAGACAACTACACAGAACTTTGGAGAGAAGAAGCGAAGAAGAGAGGTTTGTTGGATTTAGTTCATTATTTTGATTCTTTATATTCCTTGATTTCGGAAGAATCTATCAAGGATTTTTGTGGTATACTAAGTGAGGAAGAATTACACGCAATTTACGATGTTGGATTGGAAGATGTAATAACAACTCATGAAATTGAAGCGAAGACTTTGATTTATATGTTGGATAAATTCGTTATTAATGCTTTCTCAAAGCAACTTATTCAAAACAGCAATTTAATTGAAAAATGTGGCATTAATAGTTTGGATTCTACACAAGAAAAATTGAAAAATGGTTTGAATGAAATCATCGACAAGAGAAATAATTTGGAAGAAATGATACAAAAATCTGATTTTGAATCTAAATACGATAAGGCTAAATATTTTCAATATGAAATTAGTCCATTAATTGAAGAAATCAGAGAAATACACGACAGTCTTGAAAAATTTGTCTACAAAGAAAATTATAGTTTGTGTGATATTCAAGACATATATTCATCATTAATATAATTATAGGAGGAGTAATGAGTAAATTTATTTTTATTACTGGAGGAGTTGTCTCTGGTATAGGTAAGGGAATTAGCGGAGCAAGTATTGGAAGAATGCTAAAAGATAGAGGGATTTCTGTATTCATGCAAAAATTTGACCCGTACTTGAACATAGACCCAGGTACTATGAGTCCTTATCAACATGGAGAAGTTTTTGTAACAAAAGACGGAGCAGAAACTGACCTAGACTTAGGCCATTATGAAAGATTTATTAACGAAGAATTAACTCAAAGATCTAATATTACGACTGGAAAAGTCTACAACGACGTTATCAAGAAAGAAAGACGTGGAGATTATAACGGCAAAACCGTACAAGTTATTCCGCATATTACTGATGAAATAAAAAAAGCGGTGTATAAAGCAGCTGAAGAATCACAAGCAGACATTGTTATAACAGAGATCGGCGGAACTGTAGGTGATATTGAATCATTGCCATTCTTGGAAGCAATCAGACAAATCCACGCTGAAAACGAAAAAGAAGACGTATTATTCATTCATACAACCTTAGTTCCAACAATTCCTGGAAGCAATGAACTAAAAACAAAACCAACACAACATTCTTATAAAGAATTGATGAGTTTGGGAATAAAAACAAATGTAATAATCCTTAGAAGTGAGGGAATAGTTACAGATGAATTAAAAGAAAAAATCTCATTATTCTGCGATGTTCCAGTTGAGGCTATTATTCAATCATTTAATGTTGACTTTATCTACGAAGTTCCATTGAAATTCCAAGAACAAAATTTGGATAAATATATCATGAGAAAAATGAAACTAAAATCCAAAGGCGAAGAAGATGGAAAATGGAGAAAAATGATTGAAAACTACAGAAAAGCAACTGAAACTGTAAATATCGGTTTAGTTGGAAAATACACAGAACTTCACGATGCTTATCTTTCTGTAGAACAAGCATTGATAGATGCTGGATATGCAAACAATCACAAAGTAAACATTCGTTGGATTAATTCCGAAGAATTAAACAAAGACAATATCAAAGAATCATTTGAAGGATTGAATGGTATTATCGTTCCAGGCGGATTTGGTGGCAGAGGCATGGAAGGAATGGTTGAAACTTCAAAATATTGTCGTGAAAACAATATGCCATATTTCGGAATTTGTTTGGGAATGCAAATTGCAGCAATAGATATCGCTAGAAATGTACTTGGTTTAGCTGATGCTAATACAGCGGAAGTTGTTGCTGATTGCAAAAACCCTGTAATAAGTTTAATGAAAGAACAAAGAGATATTGAAGATATAGGTGGAACATTAAGACTTGGTAACTACGAGTGTCACTTGAAAGATAAATCATTGGCAAAAGAATTGTACGGTGAAGAATTTATTCAAGAAAGACACAGACACAGATATGAATTCAACAACGATTACAGAGAACAATTTGAACAAAATAATGTTGTATTCTCAGGAATTAATGACCAATACAACTTGGTAGAAATGCTTGAAATACCACAAAATAAATTCTTCTTAGGTTGCCAATTCCATCCGGAATTCAAATCAAGACCTAACAAAATTCATCCTTTATTCGATGGATTCATAAAAGCATCCATTGAAAACAAATAAAGAAGGTGGAAGATATTTTACTTGTAATAGATATTGGAAATACTAATATTGTATTGGGTATTTTCAAAAATGATGAGTTGATTTTTGAATGGAGAATATCCACAGATTTGCACAAAACTAGTGATGAATACGCTCTAACATTAAGACAAGCTTTGGAATATTCAAATATTAAAAAATCTGATATAAAAGAAGCTATTATTGGTTCTGTAGTACCAAATCTGATGCCAACTATACCAAAAGCAGTAAAAAAATATTTGGGAATTGAACCATTGATAGTAGATGAAAATATAAAGACGGGAATAGTTAATAAATACGCAAGTCCAAAAGAGGTCGGCGTAGATAGAATAATCAACGCAGTAAGTGCTTGTAAAAAATATTCTACTCCAGTTATTATCGTAGATATTGGAACGGCGATTACTTTTGATTATATTTCGGAAAATAAAGAATATTTGGGAGGAGCAATAGCTCCGGGGATTGCAATTTCATCAGAAGCATTATTTATGAAGACTGCAAAACTACCAAAGATTGAAATAGAAATGCCGGATAAAGTTATTGGAGATAGCACCGTAAAAAGTATGCAATCAGGAGTTGTATTTGGATTTATAGGATTAATAGATTATATAATTGAAAAAATCCTAGAAGAAAAACACAAAACAAAAGATGAAGTTACAATTATTGCAACTGGTGGTTTTTCTTATTTGATTGCAAAACAATCAAAGTATATTACAATTATTGACAAACTAATCACTTTAGATGGCTTAAAAATTATTAACGAATTAAATAGAAATGATTAAAGAAAAATTAAACTTAAATAGTAATTTGTTTTTGGCACCATTAGCTGGAGTTACAGATATTCCATTTCGAATAATCTGTGGAGAATTGGGAGCGGGGTTGTGCTTTACAGAAATGATAAGTGCCAAAGCACTTTACTATGATGACAAGAAAACTAAAAAACTTTTAGATACAGATCCAAGAGAGAACAATACATCTGTTCAAATATTTGGACACGAACCAGAAATCATTGCATATGCAACTAGATTTCTGACTGAAAATTACAATTTCAAATCAATTGATATAAATATGGGATGTCCTGCACCGAAAATTTTCAAAAACGGTGACGGCTCAGCTTTAATGGGAGATTTGAACTTAGCGGAAGATGTTATAAGAGCTTGTAAGAACAACACTGATTTGCCAGTTTCTGTAAAATTCAGACTTGGAATCGATGAAAATTCCATGAATTACATGCAGCTTGGACAAATTTGTGATAGATTGAAAGTAGATTATATTACACTTCACGCTAGGACAAGAAAAATGTTTTATTCAGGAGAAGCTGATTGGTCTCATATAAAAAGATTAGTGGAAAATGTAGACATACCTGTATTTGGCAATGGCGATTGTTTTACAAAAGAAGACATTAGAAAAAATATGGAATACTCAAATTGCGATGGAGTTTTGTTGGCAAGAGGTGCAATGCAAAATCCATTTATTTTTAGTGATGATGAAATCAAAACTAAAGAAGAAGTTATCGACACAATAAAAAAACACATGCAATTGAAATTGGAATTTTACGAAGAAAAACGTGCGATTTTGGAAATGAGAAAGCACATTCAATGGTATCTGAAAGGATTTAGAAATTCTAATAAAGTTAAGAACAAAATCAATCAATTGACAGATCTTGTTGAAATATACAAAATACTAGATGAATTTTAAAATGAATAGTTTAATCATATACTAAAAACTTGACAATTATGCCTTTTGTTATATAATTTTAGAATATATGGTTAAAATAAGGAGAATAGATTATGGCAGATAAAGAATTTTTATTAACTCAAGAAGGATTAGATCAACACAAAGAAGAACTTGAGTTTTTAAAGACTACTCGCAGAACAGAAATAGCTGAGAAAATCAAAGTTGCCAGAGGATTTGGCGACCTTTCTGAAAATGCAGAATATGATGAAGCTAAGAATGAACAAGCGCAAGTAGAAGAAAGAATTAACTATCTTGAAAACTTGCTACTATATGCAAAAGTAATTCAAGATGACGAAAATCAAAAAGACGTTGTGACAGTTGGATCAACAGTAACTTACAAAAACTTAAAGTCAAACAAAGAAATGACATATAAAATAGTAGGGACAGCGGAAGCTGATCCTTTTGAAGGTAGAATTTCAAATGAATCACCAACTGGAAAAGCCCTGTTAAACCTAAAAGTTGGTGACACTACTACAGTTGAAACACCAGGTGGAATCGTAGAATTAAAGGTATTAACTGTAAAGAAAGGATAAAAATGGAAAATTTAAACGAAATGCTACAAATTCGTAGACAAAAGTTACAAGAATTATTAGATGCAAATGAAAATCCTTACGTTCATGAAAAATTTGACAATGCTAATAATACAAAAGAAATCCTAGATAACTTTGACGAATTTGACGGAAAAGAAGTTAAAATAGCCGGAAGAATTATGAGCAAAAGAGGACATGGAAAAGTTAACTTCATGGACTTACAAGATTCTTTTGGTAGAATTCAATTATTTAATAAAGTAAATGAATTAGGCGAAGAAAATTATGCAAAAGTAAAAAATATGGATATCGGAGATATCGTTGGTGTTGAAGGATGTATTTTTAAAACACAAAGCGGAGAAGTATCTATTAGAACAAAGACTGTAGTTTTATTATCTAAATCATTACAAATATTACCTGAAAAATGGCACGGACTAAAAGATCCTGATTTGAGATATAGACAAAGATATGTGGATTTAATTATGAATCCAGAAATCAAAGATACATTCATAAAAAGATCTAAAATTATTTCAGCAATCAGAGAATTTTTGGATACAAGAGGATTCTTAGAAGTTGATACTCCAATTTTGAACACAATAGCTGGTGGAGCAAATGCTAGACCATTTATCACTCACCACAACACATTGGATATCGATATGTATTTGCGTATCGCAAATGAATTATACCTTAAGAGATTAATTGTAGGTGGATTCGACAAAGTTTATGAAATGGGCAGAATGTTCAGAAATGAAGGAATGGATCACACTCACAATCCAGAATATACGGCAATAGAATTGTATCAAGCTTACGCTGACTATAATGATATGATGGATATCACAGAACAATTAGTTGCTTTTGTTTGTGAAAAAGTTAATGGATCTATGAAAGCACAATTTGGTGAAACAGAAATAGACTTTACACCACCATGGAAAAGAATAACAATGGTTGATGCAATAAAAGAATATGCAGACATCAACTTCGATGAAATTGAAACAGATGAACAAGCTCGTGAAGTTGCCAAAGCAAACAATGTTGAAATCGCAGACAATATGTCACGTGGCGAAGTTATCAACGAATGTTTCGAACATTTCTGCGAAGAAAAATTAGTTCAACCAACATTTGTATTGGGTCATCCAGTTGAAGTAAGTCCATTGGCTAAGAGAAATCCAGATGATGAAAGATATACTCACAGATTTGAAGCATTTGTATGCACAAAAGAAATAGCAAACGCATTTAGTGAATTGAACAACCCAATCGACCAAAAAGAAAGATTCTTAAAGCAAGTTGAAGCCAGAGAAAATGGCGATGACGAAGCTCAAATGATGGATTATGATTTCTTGAATGCATTAGAAGTAGGACTTCCACCAACAGGCGGTTTGGGAATTGGTGTTGACAGACTTATAATGATGTTAACTAACAATGAATCAATCAGAGATATAATGTTGTTCCCAACAATGAAGCCAATAGGCTTAGAAAAGGCAGAAAATGGGGGTTTGTCAAAAGAAACTTACGAAACTTACGACAAACTTACGACAGAAGAAATTGACCTTTCAAAAGTGAAAGTTGAACCATTATTTGAAGATATGGTAGACTTTGAAACTTTCTCAAAATCTGATTTTAGAGTTGTAAAGGTTAAAAACTGCGAAGAAGTTCCTAAGTCAAAAAAACTTTTGAAATTTACATTAGATGATGGTTCTGAAAAAGAAAGAGTTATTTTATCTGGTATTAAGGAATATTACAGCGCAGAGAGCTTAATTGGAAAGACACTACTTGCAATTTGTAATCTTCCTCCTCGTAAGATGATGGGAATCGACTCAGAAGGTATGATTATATCTGCAATTTGTGAGTATGACGGTGAAGAAAAACTTAACTTAATAATGCTGGCTGATAATATTCCAGCAGGATCAAAATTATATTAAAGGACACGCTAATTATGAAACTGGGGTTTGTTATGAATCCCAGTTTAATTTTTAGGAGTATGTATGAGATGGATAATTAGAATAATTTTATTACCGATAAGATTAGTGTTGAGTTTGCTCATAGCTTTTTTAACCTTCATATTAAGTTTGAGTACTGCGTTGTTAAGCGTAGTTTCTACTTTGATTTTTATAATTGGAATAGCTAGCATTTTTCAAGGAGACAAGCAAATTGTAATTGAAGCACTAATATTAGCATTTTTATTTAGTCCATTTGGATTACCTAAATTAGGTATATATGTTATTGGATTATTAGAATTATTAAACTATACAATAAAATCAATTTGAAGAAAAATAAATATAAGACAACCGTAGACGATAGAAAGCAATAATTCTGTCGTCTTTTTTTATTTCAAAGAAAGGAGGTAGGGATGAATTTTGATTATTTTTATAATAGGCAATCTGAAATGTATAACTTCATTAGGTTACCTATGTTATTAATGGAAGATAAGATTTTTGAGAGCATTTCTATTGAAGCTAAAGTTTTGTATTCATATATGCTCAATCGAATGGGTCTTTCATATAAAAATGGCTGGATAGATGAAGATGGAAAAGTTTTTATTTACTACACAATGGATGCTATTAAAGAGCAATTTAACTGTGCTAATGATAAAGCCTTAAAGATTATAAATGAGCTTGATACAAAATCAGGAATTGGATTGATAGAAAAGAAAAGACAAGGACTTGGAAAACCAAATAGGATATATGTTAAAGATTTTATGAGTGTTTTCTATGATTCAAATAATAGAAATCCAGATTTCCGAAAAGCAGAAGTCCAGACTTCCGATAATCGGAATTCAAGAACTCCGAATAACAGACTTCAAGATTTCCGAAAATCGGAAGGTAACTATAACAATATTAATAATAATGAGTTAAGAAATAATGATTTTAATAAAGGGCAAAAACCTTATGGAATATATAAAAACATATTTTTAACTGATGAGGAATACAAGGACTTAACAAATGAATTAGGAAGTAGAATTAATGAGTACATTGATAGGTTGTCGTCATATATGAAAGCAAATAACAGAGATTATCAAGATCACAAGGCAACGATAATCAATTGGTATCTTAATGATCAGGCAAAAAACATTAATGATAATACAACAAGGAAAATGAATTACGATATAGGAGAGAGTTTATGACAAGTTTAAAAGATTTTGTATTAAGAGAAAATGATATTGAAAGAAATGGGCATATCTATTGCAAGGTATGCGGTAAAAGAGTCGATGGAGAATTACTTGACCTTGGATTTACAAAGTTTATTCCCAGAATTAAATGCGAATGTGAAATAAAAAGAGATAAGGAAAATGAAGAAAGAGAAAGACTGATGAAAATATCATCATTGAAAAGAGATTGCTTCTCATCGCCGCTCCAACACCAATATACTTTTGAGAAATACTTAAATGAAAAAGGTCAAGCTTACAAGGTTGCTTACAATTATGCTAAAAGTTTTGAACAAATGAAGGAAGACAATGTTGGACTTTTATTTTATGGAGATGTTGGCAGTGGAAAGACTTATCTTGCTTGTTCTATTGCAAATGAATTAATCGAAAGAAAGCAAGTTAAAGTTAAGATTATGAATTTATCTCAGGTTATAAATCAAATACAAAAATCTGCATTTAAGCTAGATTCAAATGAAATAATAAGTAACCTCTCTAATATCCCTTTGTTAATCTTAGATGACCTTGGAATTGAAAGGGATACATCTTATGCAAGGGAGCAAGTATATAACATTATAAACTCAAGATACTTAAAAGGCAGGCCGACAATTTTTACTACAAACTTATCATTGGAAATCATTCAAAATCCTAATATTGAACTTGAGTATCAGAGAATATATTCAAGAATACTTGAAATGACAATACCAGTTAAAGTTACGGGAGAAGATTTTAGAAGAAAAATTCAACAAGAGAAGTTAAGAAAATACAAAGAGTTACTTTTATATGGAGGTGGAATAGATGATTAATGAAGAAGTATCTAGGTCAAGTCTTAATCTTGAAGTAAGACTTGCAAAAGCAACAAGTAAAGCAATTCTTGATGCCTTAAAGAAAGTACACAAGCAAATAGAAGAACAAGGAGGCTTGAAAAATGTAATAAAAAATAATGGAGAAGAAGTAAAACTAAAGGATATGGTTAAAAAGGGACAGTTAGAAGAAATTAATCTAAAAGATCCTGAGTTAAAAGAACTAAAGAAAATTTTAAATAAACACGGAGTGAAGTTTTCTGTTATGAAAGATAAGGAAACTGGTAATCACTCTGTGTTTTTTCAATCTAAGGATATAAAGGTAATGGAACATGCCTTTAAAAAAGCAGTTAAGGCTTCTGAAAGAAAGGCCGATAGAAAAGATTCAATAACGAAGACTATAAATAAGTTTAAAGATATGGCTAAGGACACTATCAGTAAAGATAAAGTTAAAAATAAACATAAGGAGCAAAGCTTATGATAAGTAATTTAAAAACATTTGAAAATAAGAATTTTGGGAAACTCACTGTTATAGAAAAAGACGGTGAGTTTTTCTTTATAGCAAATGAAGTAGCAACTATGTTAGGATATGTCAATCCAAGAAAAGCTGTTTATGACCATGTAGATGAGGAAGATAAGGGTGTAACGAAATGGAACACCCCTGGAGGAATACAGAATATTTCAATAATTAATGAGTCAGGATTGTATTCACTTATCCTCTCATCAAAACTACCACAAGCAAAAATATTCAAAGCTTGGGTAACGAGAGAAGTCTTACCTAGTATTAGAAAAAACGGAGGATATATAGTAGGGCAAGAAAAGAAAACTAACGAAGAGTTACTTGCAGATGCAATTCTTGTAGCCAATAGAATTATTGCTGAAAGAGAAGAAGAAATTGAAGTATTAAGACCAAAGGCAGACTATTATGACAAATTAGTAGATTATAGCCTACTTACAAACTTTAGAAATACTGCCAAAGAGTTAGGAATACCACAAAACCAATTTATAAGTTTTTTAATGGATAAGGGATTAATTTATAGAGATAAGAAAAAGAAACTCTTACCTTATGCAGATAAGAACAAGGGATATTTTGAAGTAAAGGAATGGGTTGATCCACTAGGTACACTTGTAGGAATACAAACATTTATAACACCAAAGGGAAGACACTACCTACTAATTTTATTAGATAGTGAAGGTTTTTACGATGAATAAGATATTGGAAGCTATTCTTTCTGATATTAAAAACTTAATTAAAATAGACAACCCAAAGAAATTTATATTAGCAAACATTCCTTATTTATCCTTTTTCTATATTGGAAATATTTTTTCTAAGCACATCAATTCTTATGTAGGAGGAGATATTATTGATAGAATAATGGTGGGAATTTCTGATATAGGAACTTTATCTTATATACCAAGCCTTAATCCAAGGGACTTGTTAGTAGGTATTTTTCTTGCTGCTCTTGTTAAGCTAATTGTTTATAGCAAAGGAAAAAATAAAAAGAAATATAGGCAAGGTAAGGAATATGGCTCTGCAAGATGGGGAGAAAGTAAGGATATTGCTCCATACATTGACCCTAAGTTTGAAAACAATGTTCTCATAACTAATACTGAAAGACTTACAATGAACTCAAGACCTAAAAACCCAAAATATGCTAGGAATAAAAATGTATTAGTAATAGGTGGTTCTGGATCAGGTAAAACAAGATTTTATGTAAAGCCAAATCTAATGCAAATGCACTCTTCTTATGTAGTAACAGACCCTAAGGGGACACTTGTATTAGAGTGTGGAAAAATGTTATATGAAAATGGATATGACATAAAGATTTTGAACACAATAAACTTTAAAAAGTCTATGAAATACAATCCATTTGCTTATCTTCGATCAGAAAAAGATATTTTAAAACTTGTGCAAACAATCATTGCTAACACAAAGGGAGATGGAGAAAAGGCAGGAGAAGATTTCTGGGTAAAGGCTGAGAAGTTATATTACACTGCCCTCATCGGTTATATTTATTATGAAGCACCTGAAGAAGAAAAGAATTTTAAAACACTCTTAGATATGATTGACGCAAGTGAGGTTAGAGAAGATGACGAAACCTATATGAACCCAATTGATAGGCTCTTTGAAGCTCTTGAAAAGAAAGATCCAAGTCATTTTGCAGTTAAGCAATATAAGAAATATAAACTGGCAGCAGGAAAAATGACCTGAACCCCAAAATCCGGAATACGGATGGAGGGGTTTTTGTATGCCAAAATACACAAAAGAATTTAAAATTAAACTAGTGAAGGAATACTTATCAGGTAATTCGGGTGGTCGAGAAATGGTAGCTAAAAAATATGATATTCCAGATGGAACTTTGAGAAATTGGATAAATAAATATAATTCAGGAGGCTTTGATAACTTATCTAAAAAGTTAAAAAACAATAATTACACTAGTGAATTTAAGCTATCTGTAATACAATATAGGCAAATCAATAATACTTCGCTTAGAGAGACTGCAGAGCATTTCAATCTTGTAAATGTATCTATGGTATACAGATGGGAAAAAGCTTATCAAGAACGTGGTCTATCTGGGCTTGAAGATAACAGAGGAAGGCCTAGAAAAAATATGACTAAATCAAATAAAAAGTCTAAACTAAACACTCCAATAAACGAAAGTGAAAGGGAAGAATTAATAAGACTAAGAGAAGAAAATAGACTTCTCAAAATGAAGATAATATACGAAAAAAAGCTACAAGCCTTGCTACTGGAAGAGGAAGCAGAAGCAAGGAAAAGACAAAGATAATCCTCAAACTACAAAAAGAATATCCAAAAAGCAAGGTAAGTGAATGGATAGAAATAGCTAAGTTACCTAAATCATCCTACTATGAATGGAAGATAAAATTAGAAAATCCAACAGACAAAGACAAAGAAGTTAAAAATGAAATTAAAACCATAGTAGATGAATCAAAAGGTAGATATGGCTACAGAAGAGTAACTATGGTATTAAAAAATAAAGGCTTTAATATCAACCATAAAAGAGTATTAAGAATAATGAGAGAAGAATCCTTGCTATGTACTAAATTCAAAACTAGATCAAGAAAATATTCATCATACAAAGGACAAATAGGAAAAGTAGCAGATAATGTAGTAAGAAGACAATTTAGCGCTACTAAACCAAATCAATTATGGTTAACAGATGTAACAGAATTTAGATTGAGAGGCAAAGAAGAAAAACTCTATCTATCACCAATACTAGACCTATACAACAGCGAAATAATTAGCTATACATTAAGCAATCATCCAACAACTAAATTAACCAATACAATGTTAGAAAAAGCAATAAATAAAACAAAAGATATAAGTAAACTAATAATACACTCAGACCAAGGATTTCATTATCAACATAGTACTTGGACAAATAAGTTAGAAAAATTGAAAATTACACAAAGCATGTCAAGAAAAGGAAATTGTCTAGACAATTCTCCAATGGAGAACTTCTTTGGGATATTAAAACAAGAAATGTATTATGGAGTGGAATTTAAAAGTTATGATGAATTAGTTAATGAGATCGAAAGATATATTAAATGGTACAATGAAGATAGAATTAAAACAAAATTAAACGGAATGTCCCCTGTTATGTACAGATTACATTCCGCTTAAAATATTATTAAATTATTCCGTGTTTACGGGTTCAGGTCA